>NZ_JARAVO010000104.1:0-30990 GCF_033792805.1 Streptomyces sp. PA03-1a | reverse complement strand
CCCCCGCCGGGGCCGGTGCCGGGCGGCTTCGGCCCACCCGGCACCGGCCCCGGCGGGGGCCCCCACAGCTGCGGAGGCTGCTGGTAGGCCGGGTGCTGCTGCGGCTGGTACGGGGCGGGCTGCTGCTGCCCCCACTGGGGCTGGTTCTGTGGGGGCTGCTGCGGATACTGCGGTTCCCCCGGCTGCTGCTGTCCTGGCCACATGGCTGGAAACACTAGGGGTTGTGCGGCCGCGGTTCCATGGAAGCGATGATTACCTGCTGGTAACATCCGGCCATGTCCGAGAACCAGCCCCAGATAGGCGAGCTCATGGCGGCCACCGTGCCGATGGCCGCCACCCTCAGCATCGAGTTCCTGGAGACCACCGCCGAGCGCGCCGTGGTCCGCCTCCCCGACCAGCCCGCCTACCACAACCATGTCGGCGGCCCCCACGCCGGCGCGATGTTCACCCTCGCCGAGACCGCCAGCGGCGCCGTCGTCCTGGCCGCCTTCGCCGACCAGCTCTCCCGCGCCGTCCCCCTCGCCGTCCGCGCCGAGATCGGCTACAAGAAGCTCGCCATGGGCCCGGTCACCGCCACCGCCCAGCTCGGCCGCCCCGCCGCCGACGTCATCGCCGACCTCGACAAGGGCGAGCGCCCCGAGTTCCCCGTCACCGTCGCCCTCGCACGCGAGGACGGCGCCGTCACGGGCGAGATGACCATCGTGTGGACCCTCCGCCCCAACTCCTGAGCGACGCCCGGGTGCCGCACCCCGGTGCCCGACCGGGCGCCGGGACGGGCATCGCGAATCCGTTGCGAACTCGCCCGCCCCGCACGCGCAACTCCCCTGTTGACGCCGGACGCGTCCGGTTCCAAGATCGTGGCTTCTGCGGTCTTCGTGCGGCCGGAGCGGTTCCGGTTCCATGTCCCGGCTCAGGCCACACGGGGTCACGGAGCGACCCGAGAGCCTGGAGGGCTGCCCCCATGTCGTACCTGATCGTCGGCTTCGTCAGCCTGTACGGCGGCGTCCGGGCACTGTGGCTCCGACGGCGGCAACTGGGCCCCGAGGCGGCGCGGTCCTCGTCGGTGATCCTGCGGCCGGGGGTGCTGGCCGTCCTCGCGGGTCTCGCTCTCGCCTGCGGGGTGTTCCTGCTGGCCGACGGGATCCTCGTCATGGCGCAGGGCTGAGCCCGCGGGGTCCGGCCCGCGGCGACACGCTGATGCCCACGTCGGATACGCTGCAACGACGTGCGCGCACCGGCGCGCCGACCGACATCCGACCGCCCTAGGGGGAGGAAGCGGCCTTGCACGTCCAGGAGTGGCTCGGCACGATCCCGCCGGTGAGCGTCTACCTGCTGGTGGGCCTCGTGATCGGCCTGGAGAGCCTGGGCATCCCGCTGCCGGGCGAGATCATCCTCGTCAGCTCGGCCCTGCTCGCCTCCCAGGGGCACGTGGACCCGTGGGTGGTCGGTGTCTGCGCCTCGGCGGGGGCGATCGTGGGCGACTCGATCGGCTACGCCATCGGCCGGCGCGGCGGGCGGCCGATGCTGGACCGGCTGGGGCGGCGCTTCCCCAAGCACTTCTCGCCGGCGCACATCGCGGCCGCCGAGGCGTCGTTCACGCGCTGGGGCATGTGGGCGGTGTTCTTCGGGCGCTTCGTGGCGCTGCTGCGGATCTTCGCCGGCCCGCTGTCGGGCGTGCTGAAGATGCCGTACTGGAAGTTCCTGGTCGCCAACGTCCTCGGCGGCATCGTGTGGGCGGGCGGCACCACGGCCGTCATCTACTACGTGGGCATCGTGGCCGAGCCGTGGCTCAAGCGCTTCTCCTGGATCGGCCTGGCGGCCGCCGTGCTGATCGGCCTCGGCTCGTTCCTCGTCGTGCGGCGCCGTGCCAAGGCCGCGGCGAAGGCCCACGAGGCCGCGCCGGAGGCGGACGCCGTGGCGGCGGCCGCCGACTGAGCGGTCGGCCCCGGGGCGGTCAGTCCCGGGCGAAGGCGGCCCGGTGGGCGTCGGCGAGCTGGACGTAGTGCTCGGCGTTGATCCGGACCATCTCGCGCTCCTCGGTGGTCAGCTCACGGCGCACCTTCGCCGGTACGCCCGCCACCAGCGACCCCGGGAGCACCCGCATGCCCTGGGGGACGAGCGCACCCGCCGCGACGAGCGAGCCGGTGCCGATGTGGGCGCCGTTGAGGACCGTGGCGCCCATGCCGATTAGCACGTCGTCCTCGACGACGCAGCCGTGCAGCACAGCGTTGTGGCCCACCGTGACGCCCGCGCCGATCACCGCGGGGAACCCGGGGTCGGCGTGGACCGTGGAGTTGTCCTGGACGTTGCTGCCCTCGCCGACGCTGATCGACTCGCAGTCGCCGCGCAGCACCGTGTGGTACCAGACGCTCGCGCCGGCGGCCAGCGTCACGTCGCCCAGCACCACCGAGGTCGGCGCGGTGAAGGCGGCGGGGTCCAGGTGGGGCGTACGCCCGGCGACGTCCGCGATCAAGGCTCTCTCCGTCATGGGGATCACCGTAGTCCGGTGATTGCGCCCCTCGCGTGGCGGGTAGCGCGTACTGCGTGCTGAAGTTCTCCGACGAAGTGATCATCGCGCTGGAAACCGGTGCCCCGGTCGTCGCCCTCGAGTCGACGATCATCTCCCACGGCCTGCCCCGTCCCCGCAACCACGAGGTGGCGCTGGAGCTGGAGGCCGCCGTGCGCGAGGCCGGCGCCGTCCCCGCGACGATCGCGGTGCTGGACGGCGTGCCGTGCATCGGGCTCGACGGGAAGGGCCTGGAGCGCATCGCCGGCGACGAGGGGATGCGCAAGCTCGGCCACCGCGACCTGCCCGTCGCGGTCGCCACCGGCGCCAGCGGCGCCACCACCGTCTCCGCCACGGCCTTCCTCGCCGCCCGCGCCGGGCTGCGCGTCTTCGCGACCGGCGGACTGGGCGGCGTGCACCGGGGCTGGACCGAGGAGCAGGACGAATCCGCCGACCTGAGGCTGCTCGCGGGCACCAGGATCACCGTCGTGTGCGCCGGGGTGAAGTCGATCCTCGACGTGCCCGCCACCCTGCAGCGCCTGGAGACCCTCGGCGTCACCATCGTGGGCTACGGGACGAGCGAGTTCCCCGGCTTCTACCTCAGCGGCTCCGGGCAGCCCGTGGACTGGACGGTCGGCACGCCCGACGAGGCCGCCTGCGTCATGGCCGCCCAAGACGACCTCGACGGGCCGCCGTCCGCCGTGATCCTCGCCAACCCCGTGCCGGAGCACGAGCAACTCGACCCGGCCCTGCACGACCGCGTGCTGGCGCAGGCGCTGGCGGCCGCCGAACGCGAGGGCGTCACGGGGCAGGCCGTCACGCCGTTCCTCCTCGGTCACCTCGTCGAGCACACCGGCGGGGCCAGCCTGGAGGCGAACCTCGCCGCCGTGCGCGGCAACGTCCGCCTCGCCGCGCGGGTCGCCGTCGCGTGGACGGAACGCGGCGCACATCACATCTGATCGCCCGGCCGCGCCGCGGCGCCCTCGGTACGGTGAGCGGGTGCCGAAAAACGAGAACCTGTTCTCCTCCGCGGCGGCCTGGCGTCGCCGGGCCGTCTCGCGTCTGGTGCACCGCGGCTGGCGGTGGGTCCAGGACGCGGGTGCCGTCTCCGCCGAGCGCCCCGGGCCCTTGCGCTTCGGCCGGATCGGCGCGGGCACCCGGCTGGCGTTCCCGCAGGGGACGGTCTTCGGCGAGCGGTGGATCCACCTCGGCGAGTGCTGCATCATCGGCGAACAGGTCACGCTGACGGCCGGGATGATGCCCGGCCTCGACCTCGGCCCCGACCCCGTCGTCCGGCTCGGCAACGGCGTCGTCCTCGGCCGCGGCAGCCACGTGATCGCCTCCCGGCCGGTCGTGTTCGGCGACGACGTCTACTGCGGGCCGTACGTCTACGTGACGAGCGACAACCACTCCTACGACGACCCGCACGAGCCCATCGGCCGCCAGTGGCCGCGCTCGGCGCCCGTCGAGATCGGCTCGGGGAGCTGGCTCGGCGCGGGCGCGGTGGTCCTGCCGGGGGCGCGGATCGGGCGGAACGTCGTCGTCGCGGCGGGGGCGATCGTGCGGGGCGAGGTCCCCGACCACTCGGTGGTGGCGGGCGCGCCGGCGCGGGTCGTCCGGCGCTGGACGCCCGAGCGGGGGTGGGAGCCGCCGCTGCGGACGCCCGCCCCGGTGCCGGTGCCCGCCGGCGCGACCCACCAGCAGCTGGCCGCGCTCGCGGGGCTCGAC
The DNA here is from genome assembly GCF_033792805.1 of Streptomyces sp. PA03-1a. Taxonomy (NCBI): domain Bacteria; kingdom Bacillati; phylum Actinomycetota; class Actinomycetes; order Kitasatosporales; family Streptomycetaceae; genus Streptomyces; species Streptomyces sp. PA03-1a. The sequence continues at coordinate 26,756 of NZ_JARAVO010000104.1, read as the reverse complement.
CCGGAACTCCTCGCGGGATTGGAGGAGAAGCTGGCCTCCGAGGCGTGACCGGTCCGGGCGTGCGCGGCGCCTCTTGCCGAAACGGCACGGAACGTTGCCTCCACCGGCGGCCGGAGTGATCGTGCCGCCATGGACGAGAACAAGAGCGGCATCGGCGGGAACGGCATCGAGGCACCGGGCGGCGTGTGGGACGTCGTGGTCGTCGGGGGAGGCGCCGCCGGTCTGTCCGGCGCGCTGACCCTGGCACGGGTGCGGCGGTCGGTGCTGGTGATCGACGCGGGCGAGCCCCGCAACGCCCCGGCCGCCGCGGCACACGGACTGCTGGGACGCGACGGCATCGCCCCCCTGGAACTGCTGCGGAGGGGGCGGGAGGAGGTCGCATCCTACGGCGGCCGCGTCGTCGCCGGTAGCGTCACGGCGATCCACCGCGACGGTGGCCGCTTCGGGGTCGAGTGCGCGGACGGACGGCGGACGGCGGCCCGGCGGGTCCTGGTGACCTCGGGCCTGGTCGACGAACTCCCGGACGTGCCGGGCCTGGTGGAGCGATGGGGCAGGGACGTGGTGCACTGCGTGTTCTGCCACGGCTGGGAGGTCCGGGACACCGCGGTCGGGGTGCTTGGCAGCTTCCACCAGGCCCTGCTGTTCCGGCAGTTGTCCGAGGACGTGACGCTGTTCCTGCACTCCGGCACGAATCTGACGGACGATCAGTGGGAACAGCTCGCCGGGCTGCGCGTCGGCGTCGTCGAGGGCGCCGTGACCGGTCTGGAGACCGACGACGCGGACCGGCTGGCGGGGGTGCGCCTCGCCTCCGGGCAGGTGATACCGGTCCGCGTGCTCGCGGTCGCCCCTCGCTTCACGGCACGGGCGTCCTTCCTCGGCGGTCTCGGCCTGGCCGTGCGGGAGCATCCGGCGGGCTTCGGGGAGCAACTCGCGGTGGATGCCTCCGGCTTCACCGGCGTCGACGGCGTGTGGGCCGCGGGGAACGTCGGCGACCTGATGGCGGGCGTTCCGGCTGCGGCGGCGGCCGGGACGACCGCGGCCGCCGCGATCGTCATGGACCTGCTGACGGACGACGCCCGTGCGGCCGCCCGGGCCCGGCGGCCCGCCGGCACCGGGGTTTTCAGCGGGCGGACGGAGGCGGAGGTCACGCGGCGCGTGCTCGGGGTGCGCCGGCACGGCCTGGACCCGCTGACGGGGGCGTGAACCCCCCGTCACCCCGGTCGCCCCGGCCTCAGGCGGTGCGGGCCCGCAGATGGGCCCGCTCGCCCTGGCGCCCGAACAGGACGAGCAGTTCGACGGGGTCATCGCCGTCGGGGCCGAGCCGGTGCGGGACGTGCGTGTCGAACTCGGCGGCCTCGCCGGGCTTCAGCACCACGCGCCGGTCGCCGAGGAGCAGCAGCAGGCGTCCGGCCAGGACGTAGACCCATTCGAAGCCCTCATGGGTCTTCAACTCGGGCTCCGTGCCCGGGTGCGGCGGGATCAGCAGCTTGTGCGCCTGGATCCCGCCGGGTCGGCTCAGCGGCACGTACGTCAGACCGTCGCGGGTGACCGGCCGGAGGTGGATGCGGGGATCTCCGGTGCGGGGCGCGCCGACGAGCCCGTCGAGCGGCACCGAGTGGACCTCCGCCAGGGTCAGCAGCAGCTCCAGGGTCGGCTTGCGGCTCCCGCCCTCGAGGCGGGACAGGGTGCTCTCGTTGATCCCCGTCCGCTCGGCCAGCTCGGCCAGGGTCATGCCGCGGCGGCGCCGCAGCTCCCGCAGCCGGGGCCCGACGGCGTCCAGCACCTCTTTCCTCGTGACGTCCACGCCCCCAGGTTGCCGAAACGGCAGGGGGGATTGCAAGTGCGGCAAGCGGCGGGCGGGCGGTGCGCCGTCAGCCGGCCGCCAGCAGGACCGATCCCGCCAGGGCGAGGCCGGCGCCGGCCGCCTGGACGGGGCGGAGCCGCTCCCCGAGGACGCCCCGGGCGGCGAGGGCGGTGACGACGGGGTACAGGGAGGCCAGCACCGCCGCCACCGCGACGGGGCCGTGGTGCGCCGCCAAGGCGTAGGAACCGTTGGCCGCCACGTCCGCGAGGCCCACGAAGGCCAGTGCGGGCAGGCTGCGCCACACCGTCGGCAGGCCGCCCTCGGGGAGCGACGGTGCACCCCGCCGCACGGAGACCGCGAGGGCCGCCCCGCCCACGGCGACGTTGCAGACGCGCTGGACGAACAGCGCCAGGAAGAGCCCGGTCACGGTGTGGGAAGCCTCCGCCACGAGCGACATGACCGCGCCGAAGCCGAAGGCCGCGACCAGGGTCATGGCCACCGCCTGCCGCTGTACGGGCGCCCCGCGCAGCTCGGGCCCGCCGGCCAGGACGATGCCCACGACGGCCACCGCGATGCCCGCGTACTGCACGGTCCCGGGGCGTTCGCCGAGCAGCAGCCCCACGCTCACCGGGACCGCCACCCCCACCGTGGCCAGCGGCGAGACGACGCCCATGGGGCCGAGGGCGAGCGCGCGGTAGAAGCAGAGCATGGCGACCGGGCCGATCAGCCCCGCGGCCACGGCGAACCACAGGCGCGGGGAGGCCTCGCTCCAGCCGCCCGTCGCGACCACGACCGCGCCCAGCACGACGGCGGCCACGCCCTGCGACACGACGACCACGGTGAGCGCCGGGAAACGGCGGGTGAGGAGCCCGCCGCCGAAGTCGGCGAGACCCCACAACAGGCTGGTGGCCAGGGCGAAGACCGCGGTCATGGGGCTCCCTCGCAGTACAGTACGGTGAACAGTGCAGTACACCCCACAGTAGTACAGTGAAGTGAACTCCAGCATTCATCATATTGGACGGTACGGTGCCGGACCTCGACCTGATCGCCCAGTCGCTCGCGCGCAACGTCAAGCGTCTGCGCCTGGAACGGGGATACAGCCTCGACGCGCTCGCGGCCCGCGCCGGCGTCAGCCGCGGCATGCTGATCCAGATCGAGCAGGCGCGCACCAACCCGAGCCTGGGCACCATCGTCCGCATCGGGGACGCGCTCGGCGCGAGCCTGGTGAACCTGCTGGACTACGCGGACGGGCCCAAGGTGCGGCTGGTCCCCGCCGACCAGGCCGTCGAGCTGTGGAGCACCCCCGCCGGCAGCCGCGGTCTGCTGCTGGCCGGCGGGCAGGCGCCGGGACCGCTGGAGATGTGGGCCTGGCGGATCATGCCGGGCGAGGGCCACGACTCGGACGCGCATCCGCCGGGCACCGTCGAACTGATCCGGGTGGACAAGGGTGAGCTCACCCTCGTCGTCGACGGGCAGGAGCACCGCGTGCCCGCCGGGACGACCGCCAGCTTCGAGGCCGCGGCGCCGCACGGCTACCGCAACCGGGGCACCGAGGTGACGGAGATGACGCTGGCCATCTCCGTCCCCGCCCCCCAGTGAGACGGCGCCGCCAACTCCCGGGATTTGTTAGCGTTCCGGACATGCGCGCACCCATCGGCACCTTCACCGACGTCCACCCCGCCGTGGAGAAGCTCGACCTGCTTCCGGCCCCCGTCGCGGCCGCACTGACCGCCTGGAGCGGGCAGGTGCCCGTCGAGGAGCTGCTGCTGGTCGACACCGACCCGGAGAAGGCGGACACCGCGGTCTTCACCGAGACGTACGGGGTCGCCCTGGAGCAGTCCGCGAACTGCGTGGTCGTCGCGGGCAAGCGCGGCGGGGAGGTGACGCTCGCCGCCTGCGTCGTCCTCGCCACCACGCGGGCCGACGTGAACGGCCTCGTGCGGCGTCATCTCGGCGTGCGCAAGGCCTCGTTCGCGCCGATGGACACCGCCGTGGGCGAGAGCGGCATGGAGTACGGCGGCATCACCCCGATCGGGCTGCCCGCCGACTGGCCGCTGCTGGTCGACGCGGCGGTCGCGGACACCCCGTACGTGATCATCGGCAGCGGCCGCCGGCGCGGCAAACTGCTCGTGCCCGGCAAGGCGCTGGCCTCGCTGCCGGGCGTGGAACTGCTGGAAGGGCTGGGACTCCCCGCGTGACGGATCTGCTGGACCGCCTGGAGCGCTACTACGACGCCGTGCCCCGCGCGGGCGCCCGCGCCGAGGAGCACGGCCCGCTCACCCTCTTCGTCCGCGAGGGCGTCGGCTGGCCCTTCTACGCCCGCCCGACGCCCGGCGCCGACGGCACCGTCGGCCGGGCCGACGTCGACCGGGTCCGGGCCCGCCAGCGCGAGCTGGGCGTGCCCGAGTGCTTCGAGTGGGTCGCGGAGACCACCCCCGGCCTCCGGGAGGCGGCGCAGGCGTCCGGCCTGGCCGTGCACGAGCACCCGCTGATGGTGCTGGATCCGCTCGTCCCGTCCCCGCCGCCGCCGGAACTCCCCGCGGACGTCGGCGTACGGCTGCTCCGGCCCGGTGACCCCGCGCTGCCCAGCGCGCTCACCGTCCCGCACCTGGCCTTCGCGCAGCCCGGCACCGCCGTCGGCACCGCCGGGCGGGCGGAACTCGCCGCCGCGCTCCCGCTGCACGCCGCCCCGGGACTCGTCGCGACCGCGGAAGCCCGACTGCGGGCCGGGCTCACCGTCCACGCCGCGGCCGTCGAGGACGGCACCGCGCTGTGCGCGGGCCAGTACAACCCCGTGGGCGAGGTCTGCGAGATCGTCGGCGTGGGCACCCTGCCCAGCGCCCGCCGCCGCGGCCTGGCCCTCGCGGTCACCGGCGCGCTCGTCGCCGAGGCCCGTGCGCAAGGGCTGACCACCGTGTTCCTGTCGGCGGGCGACGAGGCCGTCGCCCGGATCTACGCCCGGCTCGGCTTCCGCCGGGTCGGCACGGCCCTCATCGCGGAGCCGTCCGCCCCCTGACCGGCCGCCGCGACAGGTCCAGCGACAGCGGGATCGAGTGCTCGGCGAACCCCAGGCTGCGGTAGAGCGGTTCCGCCTCCGGGGTCGCGTGCAGGTCGACGCGGGTCACGCCCTGTTCCGCGAACCACGCGAGCAGGGCCCGCGTCGTCGCCCGCGCGTACCCCAGGCCGCGGTAGCGGGTGTCGGTGCAGACGTTGAAGACGAAGCCGAACCGGCCCGCCGGGTGCCCCGGCGCGGGCAGCCGCTCCTCGACCCGGCCCACCGCGCACGCCGCCAGGTGCGGCCCGTCCGCGACCGCGGGGTCGCCGTCCACCACGAACGCCCCCAGCCACCGCGCGCCGCCCCCGCCGAGCTGCTCGCGCGCCCGCTCCTGCGCGGCCGCCTCCCAGGGACCGGGCTCGTCCCGCCCGCTCATGGCCAGGAACATCAGCCGCCGCAGCCGTACCAGCTCGGCGGCGTCATCGGGTCGGGCAGGGCGTACGGGACCGGGCATGTGCGCACGCTACAACAGGGCATCAGGCCCTACGCAGCGGATTTCCGGCGCGTCCGTCGGCACCGCCGCGAGGTCCCCAAGGAGGGCGGTGCGGGCACGACGGTTGTCCGCGACGACGCGGCCGCCTTTGTCGACCAGGTCGGCTTTCCCCGGAGGCGGGTCGGGTGTTGCCGCTATTCCGGGAACACGAGAGCGCGGCTGCGGCCGCCGAGCGCATCATCGCGCCGACGCGGGGGCAGCGTGCGGTGTGCCGAGCAGAGTCCGGCCGGCGGTCTTCGACGGTCCCGAGTCGAGGCGAGCTGTCACGGAAGTGTCGACCGCGCGGTCGGCACCGCCCTCCGCCGGCTACACTTCCGCCATATGACCAGCCCGGATCCAGTCGCTCCCTTTCTCGAGAACCCCCGCATCTTGGACCTTTTTGCCGGTCCTGGTGGTCTCGACGTGGGCGCGCACATGCTTGGTGTGCCCTCGCTCGGAATCGAGTGGGACAGGAACGCCTGTGAGACGCGTTACGCCGCAGGGCTTGAGACGTGGCACGCGGATGTCAGCACGGTGCGCCGGGAGCGGTTCCACGAGCTGCCGAAGGACTTGAACGTCCTGGCCGGCGGGCCGCCGTGTCAGACGTACTCGGTCGCGGGCAACGGGGCGGGTCGCAAGGCTCTGGAAGAGGTCAAGAAATTCATCCGGGAGTTGGTGGACGGTGTCGACGACGCCGTGATCGACAAGCAGTTGGAGGAACTGCACGGTGACCCTCGCACCGCCCTGGTCCTGGAGCCGCTCAGGTATGCGATCAAGGCTCTCACCTGCCCCAACCGGGACGGGCGACCGTTCGACGTGATCGTCTTGGAGCAGGTGCCCGGGGTGAAGGCCTTGTGGAAGGTCTACAAGGAAGTCTTGGAAGCAGGCCTGCCGGGCAAGGACGGCGAGCGCGTCAAGTACGAGGTGGCCAAGGTCGAGACACTGCACACCGAGGCATACGGTGTGCCCCAAACCCGGCGCCGCACGATCCTGGTGGCCCGGCTGGCCAAGTACGGCGTTCCCGAGCTGCCCGACGCCAAGCACCACACCTACAACCCGCACCATCCCACGAGGGGTGGGCGCATGGACGTGAAGGTCGTGGCAGGCGCTGTACAGGAGCAGTTGCCGATGCCGGATTCCGGAGCGACGCACAAGGCGGACAAGGCGGACAAGCCTGCGCTCGAACCGTGGGTCTCCATGGGCGAAGTGCTGGGTACGGAGGCCAGGCCCGGGGGCCGTGAGATTCCTTTCGAGATCGTGTCGAACTACGGCAGCGGCGGAGACCCGAAGAACCGCGGCATCCGCACGGACAAGCAGCCGGCCTTCACCGTCACCGGAAAGGTGTCCCGCAACGCGGTATGGCGCAGCAAGACCATGGAGATTGAGCATGACCCGCCTCGCCTGACCATCGCCGAGGCCGGCATCCTTCAGACATTCCCGCCCGACTACCCTTGGTCGGGCGGCGACCAGTCGCAGCAGGTGGGCAATGCCGTGCCCCCGCTGTTCGGGATGTACGTTCTGGCGGCGGCGCTTGCTCTGTCGCCCGCGCCGGAGGCACGACTGAGGGACGACTGGCCCGGCGCCACCGACGAGGATCGCGCCACTCTCCGCAAGAAGGGCTGCGGGGATCCGGACCGCTGTGGTCCCGATTGCCCGAAGCCCGAGGCTTAGTCCTCTCCTTCGGCCTCTCTCGACTCCTCCCGTCCCCGCACCGGGGCGTCCGCGAAGAGGTCGGAGAAGTAGTCCACCAGCGTGCTCACGGAGATCGCCGGCGCCGGTTCCTCCTCGGGGCCGGTCGGGAGCGCGGAGCGGGACACCTGGCGTGCGGTCTCGGCGTCGTCGATCCAGTCGAGCAGCGGGCGGGACTCGCGTTCGGAGTCCGGAGCGATCACGTCGTACATCAGCGTCGCCGCGGAGGCGTTGACGGCTCCGACCAGCGCGTTGACCTCACGACCGGTGGTGATCACGCCTTTTGCGACCAGCCGGAGAATCGCCTGAGCGCTGGGCCGGTGGTTGATCACGGTCATGCGCAGGGCGGTGTTGAGGATGTCCTGGTTGCCGCACGCCGTGACGACGGGGTCGTAGTCCGGTCCGTCGCGGAAGAGTTCGGCCGCCCACCACAGACGGGCGAAGACCTGCTTGTGGTACTGCCCCCGGAAGCGTTCTGCCGCCACCTTGGCGGCCTTGCCGTTCGTCGCTTCCGACAGGTGCCTCCAGATCACGTAGTCGGGAGCGACCCCGAGGGCAAGGTAGTTCCACAGGCCGGGGTCGGCTGCTTCGCGGCGGGTGAGCCGGAGAGCCGCATGCAGCCGGGGAGCCAACCAGGCATCGGCTTGGGTGGCCTTGAGCCCCTTGTTCTCGCAGTAGGCCCTGGCGTCCTCGACCAGCTCTCGGACGGGCCGGACGTCACCGCGCCGGTCATCGTGCGGCAGCGGTTCGGTGACCCCGTTGAGTTTGATGACCGCCACGTCCTCGCGGCCGGAGAGGACTCCTTCGGTGAGGAAGTCCCCGGCGTCGGCGTTGGAGAGCAGCGCCAGGCGTTCCGGGAAGTAGCTGGGCCGGGCGGTCATTCGTCATCCCCCTGCGTGAGTCGTTCGAGGTCGCGGATGGTGGTGGAGAGCGTCCGGGGGACACCCGCGCGCCTGGCGGCGGCGAAGTGGATCCGGGGCTGGAGCTCTCCCCAGCCGGTCGCGGACGGGCCGGTGCGGGCCGCGTGAACCTCCCGCAGGGCGTCCTCCGGCTCGTGATCGGGGTACATGTCGGGGAGCATCTCCCGGAGCACTTCGCCTTGCCAGCCGTGTGGGAACAGCGGCGTCCCGTCCTCCTCGGTCTCCAGATCGCCGACGGCTGAGTGGAAGACGGCTGTCCAGACCTCGGAGCACATCTGGGCGAGGATGAGTTCACGGACGGTCTTCTCCGCACCGTTGCCCCCGTCCGCACCGATCAGGTCGCCGAGACCGTCGAAGTCCGTGTTGACGCGTACGACGGGGATCCGTCCGGTGGTGTCGACCAGCCAGGGGGAGTCCTTGAAGCGCTGGAGCCGGCTCGCCCCCGAGGAGAAGCCGACCATCTTGACGTCGAGCTCACGGGCGAGTGAGGGCGCGGCCTCGATGACGTCAACGAACCACTCCATGTCCGAGGTGCCGATCACTCGGCCGGGGACGCCGTCCACGGTGGCGACGACGTGAACGGAGAGTGAGGCGCGATCGAGGAGGTCGCAGCGGTGGATGTACAGCTCGGCGGTCCGCTCGCGACCGTCCTCGGAGACCGGGGACAGCTCCACGGACGTACGGGAGTTGGTGGCGCGCTCGGTGAGCACCGCGAGGACCTTGACCTCCGACCAGGGTCCTTCGGGATCCATCGCCTTGGCCGGGAGGCCCGCGGAGAGACGGAGCCGGGCCTGGGCCCAGTCGGGGCGATCCTCGTCGGGTCCGAGGGCCACGACGCGTTCGACGGTGGAGACGTACTTGCTCTCCACGTCCTCCCAGGACTCGCCCTCGGCCTTGACCTGGGCGCTCTCGACGCGCCAGGACACATTGCCGGTCAGTCGACGGTAGGGGTAGACCTTCACGCCTGCTCCCCCTTTCCGACGCGCAGTTCCACGACGAGACCGGTGAGTTGGGCCCGGACCGGGTGACGGGACACGTCAGTGACCCCTCTGAAGACGGCCTTGCGGCTGCCCGGGATCAGATGCAGGGCGCCGTCGACGACCTCGCAGCCGCTTACGGCGACGAGTTCCTTCCAAGGGGCCGCGGGACGGGGCCCGGAGCGCACGTCGAACTTGGCGATCGGCGAGAGCGGACGGTCCGTGTCGACACTCGGGGACACCCGCAGATCGACCGTGACGGACCAGGCCCCGGTCTCGTCGATCAGCGCGTCCACGTTGTCCAGCTCGGGCAGGGCCGCGGCTCCTGTGGGGCGCGTCTTCTTCGCGGCGGTGCCCACCTTGAGGCGGCCGGCGATCTTTGCTTCGCCGCCGTTCCGGCGCTTGGCACGAGGAACGGCGACCAGGTCGCGCACCGTGCTGTTGGCGGCGGTCGTCAGGGCGGCGATGCGCCGGTAGGCGGAGGGGGAGTAGGTGAGGCGGAGCTCCTCGGTCTGACCCCACTTGTTGTGCTCGGGCGGTTCGGAGGCGCGCAGGAACTCTTCGGCGGCCTCGGCACCCGGGGCATCCTGCCCCGCCGCTCGGCCGGTGAGGAGGATGGCCTGGAAGGGGTTGGTGCCGACGGGGAGGTTGCCGACGGAGCTGTCCTTGACGGTCATCCGGTTGCCCCGCATGGAGACCAGTCGGTTCGGGCGGCCATCGGCGTCCTCGGCGTGGGTGACCAGCAGCACCGCCTCGTGAGGCACGCTTCCCCGCACCTGGCCTCCGTGCAGGGGCACGTTCAATTGCACGGTGGCGCGGGCGACCTGGCCCGGAGCGGAGAGACGGTCGACCGTGTCGCCCTCCAGGTACGCACGCAGGGCGCGGGTGCGGGAAGGCTGCGTGACGGCAGGATCCACGTGCTCCTCGGCGATGAGGACCTCGCCGTTGCGGTACGTGCGGACGGATGCCTCCAGGTGCGGCTTGTGGTCGCCGCCACCGGTCATCGCGGCCCAGAAGTTGCGGCCGAGCGCGTCGACGAGTCGGGCGTGCATGCGGTGGACGGAGTCGTCGTCCTCGGTGGTCTCCTCCTCGTCGACGGTACCGGTGACGGTCGCCAGGCTGGCGACGTCGTGGGCGCCGACGATGAGGAAAGAGGTACCGGGAGCCCCACTCTCGCGTGTGAGGTGGAGCTTCTCGACCGTCTCCTCGTCGGCCCACCAGGAGCGGGCCACGTCGGTCGACTTGGCGTCCGGATCCGGACGCCCGAACCAGGCGGGTCCCGCGAATTCCCGGCCGTCGACTTCGCGCCAGGGGAGGTCGAGCCGGCCGATCAGACGGCGTTCGGTACGGCCCTCATGGGGTTCGGACAGGGTGGAGTTGATCAGGACGAGGCCGAGACGGCTGGTGGCCCAGAGGGTGGCCTTGCCCAGGCCGTAGGAGCCACCGGCTCCGGAGTCCTCCTTGTGACTGTCGAGTTGGCGGCGAACGACGGCCGCGAAGAGTCCGTTGTCGTAGTCGTCGCCGGTCAGACCGGTGGCGTTGTAGTCGTCGACGCGGAGCAGCACCAGGCGATCGTGCTGGTACATGTCGTGGAGTCCGGCCGCGATCGTGCGGGAGACCTTGCCCTGTTTGCCGCTCTCGGCGGTCAGAGCCTCGTAGTGGGGGAGCAGCCGTTCCCAGTCGATGGCCTCGCGGAAGCGGGCAAGGGTCTCGCCGGTGAGTTCGTGCAAGGTGTAACGGACCCGGACGGGCTCGGCGCGGTCGAGGCGCGCGTCGACGCTGTTCTGGGTGGCCTCGCGCGCGAGGACCGAGACGTCGGCCTCGAACGCGAACGCGGCGGCGTTGCCATACTCGCGACCTCCGTCGGCGTAGGCGGGACGGTGGTACCAGGAGACCGGCAGCCCTGCCTGGGCGTCGGTACTGCGGGTGTGGATCGTCGCCAGGTCGGTCTGGAGAACCTCGGCGATGCGCTGGATGGTGTCGTCCCTGGGAACCGAGCGGCCCACGATCCAGGCCGAGACGGCGGCCCGGGTCATGCCGAGTTCCTCCGCGAGATCCGCCTGGCTCTTCCTGGCGTTCTTGAGCTGGCGCGCCAGCCAGGGACCGAAGTCCTCAGCCGCCTTCACGTCCCACCTGCTTCCCCTCGGGCCATTGGATGAGAGCCACCGTAGCGCACCGCTGTTGACGCCGCGCCGGCCTGTCAAAAGTTCTTTGACGTGTGGGTGGTGGTCGTTCGGCTGACATGTCGGCCCAATCAAAAATGGAACTTGGAATTCCGCCCGGTTTGTGCCGGAATCTGGGATTTTCGGGTGGCGCGGCGAATGATTTTCACTCGAAGAAGACTGCTTGCGCGGCGTTGAGATGTCGTGGTTGACTTACGCATCGTCAGCACCGGATGCGACCGGGGCAACGCCTCTGTTTTCAGTCACAGTTGTGCCCTTCTTCCCGCCTGCCCCACGCGGCGAGAGGCCGGGGAGCAGGGAGTGTCGGGCCTACCCGCTGTGTGGCCCGGGATATCTGCACGAGCACCGCATCGCACCCCGGAGGGGATTTTTCTCCGCCTTGCGGCCCCGAATTGATCCCACGGGCAGGCGCACGGCTTGGATTTCCTCCCTGCACGACCTCGCACCATTTCCTCGTGAAGTCTCCACGGAAGCGAAAGCGCAGGTATCTCGGTGTCCTCGAACAAGTCCCCGCTTGACCACATGCGCACCGTCGTCACTCTTTACGACCGCCTCGGCGACGACCCTCAGGCACAGGAGACCCTCCTCCGGATCATGGGCGGCATCGACCACGACATGGTCGCCGCCTACCGGGAGGTCCTCCGCGACACGGACGCCCTCAAGCACTCGCGCCGCCCAGTCCGGAACCCGAACGGTCGCCAGCTCGTCACCACCGTCACGTTGACCGTGCAGCTCGCCTGCTGACGGCAGTCACGCTCGCTTCTTCCTTCCCACCCCGTCGTCCTGAAGTGGAATCATTCGTGGCCGATCCGCAGTCCCCCGTGATCCGCACCGTCGTCGAGCAGTCCCTTCGCGTCCTGGAGACCTACCGCGTCGACCCGGGCCTGATCCCCGAGCACGCCAACGGCGAACGCCGCATCACCCAGGGCGGTTACGGCGACCGCCAGCTCTTCGAGTTGGTCCAGAACGCGGCCGACGAGATCCGCGACGAGCCCGGCGGCCGGGTCCACGTCGTTCTCACCGATACCCACCTGTACTGCGCAAACGAGGGAAACCCCGTGACCCCCGAGGGCGCGGAGACGATCCTGCGCATGAGCATGTCCCGCAAGCGCGGCGGGCAGATCGGTCGTTTCGGCGTGGGCGTCAAGTCGGTCCTCGTGGTGACCGACACTCCCGAGTTCTTCAGCGGCCAGGGCAGCTTCGGCTTTGATCGTGCCTGGTCGTACGAGCAGATCCGCAACGTGCCCGGCGTCCGCGAGCGGCACGGTGAGGACTTCGAGGCGCCCGTGCTGCGCATGGCCCGCGAGCTGGACATGGCGACCGAACGCCTCCGCGACCAGGTGCTGGACGAACTCCTGAAGTGGGCGACCACCGTGGTCCGTCTGCCGTTGTTGCCCGGCGCGGCCGAGCGGCTCGGCAAGGACATGCACGGGCACCAGGGCACGGCCAGCCACGAGAACCGTGAGGAGTTCCCCTCCGGGTTCCACCTCTTCTCTCCGCACGTGGGCCAGGTGGTCCTGGAGGATCGCCGACCTCGCCCGATCTCCCGTCGTGCCCTGCGGGCCGAGCGGGACGGCAGCCTGCGGACGGTTCACGAGGAGCGCGTCGGCAGACCGCCGGCCACCTCGCAGTGGCGGGTCTTCACCCACACGCACGAGCCGACCACGGCCGCCCGCCGCGATGCCGGCGAGTTGCACGACCGCGTGTCCATCGATGTCGCCTGGGCCGTGCCGGGCTACCGCGCGGACGAGAAGTCCGGCCTGCTCAGCGCCGCCGACGCTCGTGGCCGAGGCAGGTTCTGGTCCTTCTTCCCGACGAAGTACGAGATGACCCTCAGCGGCATCCTGAACGGCGCCTGGAAGACCAATGAGGACCGGCAGAACCTGCTGGACTCCTCGCCCTTCAACGTCGAGATGATCCAGGTGGCGGCCCGTCTGGTGGTCGAGTCGCTGCCCGAACTCGCCCCCGCCCAGGACCCCGGCGCGTACCTTCCGCTGCTGCCCGGTCGTACCAGGGGCGCGGAGGTCATCAGTTGGGCGGACCGCCTGCTCACCGAGCAGATCTGGGCCGCCACCGCGGCGCGTCCGTCGCTGCCGGACCAGGACGGAGTCCTGCGCATCCCGCGTGAGTTGAGGATCCATCCCGACTTGGGCCGTGACGGCACCTCGCAGCTGCGGTGGCTGCGGACCTGGCACTCCTACGCCGGACGGCCCCGTGACTGGGTGCACCCTTCGGTCGAGGCCACGGACCTGCGGTCCGGCAAAATCCAGCACATCCTGGGAGCGGCCGGGCGGCAGCGGGCATCGGTCGTGGAGTGGTTGGAGGCGCTGGTCGCCGACGGCTCGGCGAAGGCTTCGGAGACCGCGATCAGGATCGTCGCCGACATGATCGAGTCCAAGGCCTCCTGCGCCGCCGAGGCGCGCAAGGCGGCGATCGTGCTCACCGAGGAGCACGGCATGGTCGCCCCCGTCGGCGGTCTGGTGTACCGGCGGGCCGAGGAGGACGGTCTGCGGGAGTCGCTGGTCTACGTGGACCGCGCTCTGTCCGACGATCCGTCACTTACCTCCGCCCTCACAACCCTCGGCATCCAGGAGGCCGACGTCCGGGGACGCTTCGTCAGCATTCTCGACCAGGGCTTCGCCTCGTACGGCCCGCACGAGTGGAATCGCTTCTGGGAGCTGTTCCACCGGGCGGGCGCCACCGCGGTGGGCCACGAGGTGACCAAGCGGGTGCCGACGCCGATGGACACCCTGATGGTGCGGACGGCGGACGGCCGTTTCCACGCGATGCGCGACTGCTTCCTGCCCGGCGTCGTCGTCACCGCCGAGAGCGACCCCGAGATCGCGGTGGACATGCGGTTCCACTCCGATGACGTGGCCTTCTTCCGCGAGTCGGGTTTGCGGGACCGCCCGACCTCCGGCCACAAGCCCGAGGCCGAGACATGGTTCGAGGAGTACCGGGAGGCCGTGCACGCGGCGTACTGCAGCACGCTTGACAACCGGGCGAGCCGGCCGACCCTCGCCAAGACCAGGATCGAGGGGGCTCCCATCGGCGGACCGCTCCACCTGCTGCCCCGCCTCTCGGACCAGGCGCGCGCCGCCTTCCTCCAGGCGCTGCCCGAGGACGCCTTGATCGAGAACTGGACGCTGCAGATCGGCGCGCAGGCCGGCACGCGCCGGACGGCTCAGTCCCCGATCCGTTGGATGCTCGTCCGACACGGTCGGGTCACGACCTCGCAGGGACTCAAGTCCCCCAAGGACGCCGTCGGCCCGCAGCTCGACGCGTACCGCGACGTGTTGCCGGTGGCGTCGATCAGCCAGGAGAAGGCTCGCAAGCTGGGACTCGCGGACAGCGTGGAGAAGGTCCGTCCTCAGCAGTGGGAACAGCTTTTGGAGAAGTTGCAGGAGAGCGAGGACGACGCGTTCGTCGGCTCCACCTATGCCTTGCTGACCCGCCTGGGTATCGATTTCCCCGAGGGCTCCCTGACCCGGTGCCGGATCGGTGACGCCTGGGACGCGCGGGAGGACGGCGAGATCGCCGTCGCCGCGAACCGGGACGAGTACCGGTCGCTGAGGGCGGAGCGTGTGCCGGCGCTGCTGATGCCGGACCAGGAGTCCGCCGACCTGATGGTCGACCAGTGGGGCATGCTGCGCCACGACGACGTCGTCAGCCGCGAGACCCGCCACGAGGCGACCGTGGAGGCGATCCCCCTGTCCGAGGAGTTCCCGACGCTTCGCCAGAGGATGGGCGCCTCCGTCGGCATGTACTCCTTGCTGCGCTGCTCCACTTTGGAAGAGGTCGTCCGCACTCCGCGAGGCGCGCGCGCGAAGTCCCTGCAGAGCGCCCGCCACGGCAACGTGATCAAGGTGCTGGACTCGCTGGACCGGTTCGACGCGCTTCGTGCTGTGGATCGTGAGCTGGGGCTGCGGATGGGCGAGGCCGGTTGCCGCGCGGTACTGGACGCCCAGGCCCGTCAGGAGCAGGACGAGAAGGTGCGTTCCGCGCTGAAGGCGATCCGCGAGGCCGAGGACGTGACCGCCAAGCTGGAATTGCTGATCGGCGCCGAGGCCCTGCGTGACCGGCTTCCCGCCGGGCTGATGGACGCCGAGCGACAGGAGTTGGACGGGCAGGAGCCCACCGGGCGGCGCGTCGCGCAGATGGCTTTCAACGCGCACGGCGACACCGTGCTCAAGACCCACGCCCGCGACATTCAGGAGCGCTTCCCGAGCGCTCCGTCGTCGTACACCGGCGGCTCGGCGGCCGTTTCCTTCGTCGCGGACCTCGGCCTGCCCGCGCCTTTCGCCGGCTACCGGGCCCCGAGCCTCGAACAGAGCCTGACGGTGGACGGTCCTCGCGATTTCCCGCGTCTCCACGACTACCAGGAGCGACTCGCTCTCAACATCTTCGAGATGCTGGACCGGCTGGCACCGCAGCGCGCCATGCTGTCGCTGCCCACCGGCGCGGGCAAGACGCGCGTCACCTCCGAGGCCGTCATCCGCTGGGTGAAGCAGACCGGTGACCTCAAGGGGCCGATCCTGTGGATCGCCCAGACCGAGGAACTGTGCGAGCAGGCCGTGCAGAGCTGGCAGTTCGTCTGGAGCAAGGCCGGCGCTCAGACCCGACTGACGATCAACAGACTGTGGACATCGAACGAGGCGGCCCCGGTCGTCGACGGGCCGCAACTCGTCGTGGCCACGGATGCCAAGCTCCAGGTGTGCCTGGGCACCGACCGGTACGCCTGGCTGCGTGAGGCCGCGCTCGTCGTGGTCGATGAGGCACACGTGGCGACCAGCCCGCGTTACACCGAGATCCTTAGCCTGCTCGGCCTGACCCAGCACCGGACCGAGCGGCACCTGCTCGGCCTCACCGCCACGCCGTTCCGCGGCCACAACGAGGAGGAGACCGGCCGTTTGGTCAACCGGTTCGGGGCGCGCCGGCTGGACGAGGGCGTCTTCCCCTCCGACGACGCGTACGGCCACCTCCAGGACCTGGGAGTGCTGGCGCAGGTCGAACACCGGGAGCTGACGGGTGGCACCATCGAGCTGTCCCGCCAGGAGCGCGAGAGCGCCGAGCAGTTCAGCCTGCTTTCCAAGGCCGCCGAGCAGCGACTGGCCGACGACCACGACCGCAGCCGTCGCATCGTCGAGGAGGTCGCGGCGATGCCGCAGGACTGGCCGGTGCTGGTGTTCGCCACCTCGGTGGAGCATGCCAAGTACCTGGCGGCCCGGTTGAAGGACCACGGCATCTCCGCGTCCTCGGTGGACTCCACCACCTCCGACAGCGACCGGCGGGCGCGGGTCCGAGAGTTCCGTGACGGCAGGGTGCGCGTGCTCACCAACTATGGCGTCCTCACCCAGGGATTCGACGCCCCCGCCACCCGCGCGGTGGTCGTCGCCCGGCCCGTCTACAGCCCGAACGTTTACCAGCAGATGATCGGACGCGGTCTGCGAGGTCCCCGCAACGGCGGCAAGGACACCTGCCTGATCCTGAATGTCCGGGACAACATCCGAAACTTCGACACGGCTCTCGCCTTCACCAAGTTCGAGCACTTGTGGAGCAAGAAATGACCCTCTCTCCCGAGGACGGCCCCGACCTCACAGCGGAGCAGCAGGCCGTCGTGGACCAGCCCTGGGACACCCGTCTATTGGTCACCGCCGGGGCGGGTGCGGGCAAGACCCACACTCTGGTGCGTCGCATGGACGCGCTCGTCGGCCACGTCGACCCGGACGAGGCTCTCGAGGCCTCCGGACTCTTGGTCCTCAGTTTCTCCCGAGCCGCGGTCCGCGAGTTGCGGGATCGGATCGCCCGGCACGGCGAGCACGCCCGGCGGGTGCGCGTGCAGACCTTCGACTCCTGGGCGTACTCCCTGCTGATGCAGGCGTACCCGGAGGGGCAGTGGTCGGCGCTTTCCTTCGACGAGCGCATCCGGGCGGCCACCGAGGCGATCGACAAGGGAGCCCTGGAGTTCCTGGAGGCAGGCCCGCCCGCGCATGTGATCGTCGACGAGGTACAGGATCTGGTCGGTGCGCGTCGGGAGATGGTGGAGTCGCTGCTCGACCGGCTCCAGGATACGTGCGGGTTCACGCTGGTCGGCGACTCCGCCCAGGCGATCTACGACTTCCAGATCGAGGACCCGGAGGAGTACGCGGACCGGGCGGACCTCTTCCTGCGCTGGGTACGCGCTTCCTACCCCGACGACCTGGTGGAGCTGCGACTGACGCGGAACTTCCGCGCTGTCACACCCGAAGCGCGCACCGCGCTCCCGCTCGGCCCGGCCGTGCAGGGCATGGGAAGCGCCCCCGAGGGCGCCGACGCGGCTGCCGAGCGGCTCCACGGAGAGCTGCGCGGTCTGCTGTTCGACCTCCCCGACCTCGGCCCGCTGACCGAGGCGTTCACCCTGGACTCGCTGCGGTCGTTCCCCGGCAGCTGCGCGATCCTTACCCGCGACAATCGAGAGGCCCTGGTCGTCTCGGAGCTGTTGCACTCCCAGGGCGTCCCGCATGCCCTGCGGCGTTCGCTGCAGGACCGGCCGGTGCCGTACTGGGCCGCTGAACTGCTGCGCAGCACAGAGGCCGCCACGCTCAGCGAGGGGCGGTTGCGTGAGCTGCTCGGCGCCATGTCCCTGCCCGAGGGCACCGACACGGACCGGGTATGGCGGGCCCTGCGGGTGGCGGCGCGCGGATCCAGTCGCGGCACGCTCGACGTGACGCGCCTGCGCAGACTGGTGGCGGAGCGCCGCTTCCCGGACGAGCTGGCCGACCCGGAGCCTGCTCGACTGGTCGTTTCGACGGTGCACCGCTCCAAGGGCCTGGAGTTCGACAGGGTGGTGCTGCTCGCCCCGCCGACCGTGGCCGAGCTGCGGCGTCGCAACGACGAACTCGACGTGCCCGGCGAGGCCCGCGCGCTCTACGTCGCGATGACCAGAGCGCGAGAGGATCTGTATCGGGTCGCCGCACCGGACACGGTGACGGTGCTGAGGCACAAGCCGACCGGCCGCTGGTACCGCGGGGTGCCGAACGCGCGCCACAAGTGGCGGCGGGACGGCGTCGAGGTGCGGGCCGGCGACGTGTGCGCGCTCGCACCGGCCGATGCCTTGAACGACGCTTCCGGCACTCAGTCGTACCTGCTGGAACAGGTGCGGCCGGGGGACGCGGTGACGTTCCGGCTGCGCGACACCCTTCCCATGGGTCCAGAGCAGAGTCCCCGATACGCGCTGCTCCACGCGGGGCGGGAGGTCGGCGACGCCTCCGAGGCCTTCAGGAGCGATCTGTACTCCGTGCTGAAGGTCGGCACGAACTGGGAGATCCGGTGGCCCGAGGAGATCTCCGGCCTGCGGATCGACTGCCTGGAGTCCGTCGCAGGCAGCACAGCCGCCGGGGCCAACTCGGGTCTGGGCGACCATGGGGTGTGGATCGCCCCGCGTATCAGTGGAATCGGACGGTTCAGGCGGTCCGTCGGGACCGAGGAGGAGCAGGAATGACCATCCACGCTGGGCGGCACGCCGCGCACTACGAGGTCCGTGAGGACCTGGTAACCCGCCTTCGCCGGGAGCTCTCGGGCCCCGACGTCCACTCCTCAGCCGAGGACCGAGTCGAGGTGCTCGACCAGGACGCCCCCATCACCCGCTACCCCATCGGCGTGCTCTTCCCGCGCCCGGCGGACGCCGAGGCCGACCTTCGTCTGCGGGAGGACGCCGCCGAGGAGGAGGGACTGGACGAGGAGCCCGTGACCGGGTCGGACAGCCTCGACGAGTCCGGGTCGGCCGCCGAGCGTCCCAATGCCGGTGATCGGCGCCCGTCCACGGTCGGCCTGACCTTCGCCGTCGACCGCACGGTGTGCCGGGAGATCGTGGTCTCGGCACGTGCCGCCGTGTACGAGCCGGAGGACATCGCGGGGCGCAAGGTCTCGGCCCGCCGCAGCGAAGCCCGTACCACCTCCGATCAGCGGGAACGCTGGCGTCGAGTGGAGCTGGACCTACCCGACACCACGGTCGACGTGACGTATCCGGGGCGCGGTGCCTCGCGCGATCTGATCGACGGCACGGCCCGCCTTGAGGTGCATGTGCGCCGTCCGTCCCGGGAGACCGACACGGTCACTGTCACGGTCACCCTGATGAACATCCAGAAGGTGGGCGAGAAGGAACTCCAGGATGCCTTCGCGCTGTTCCAGACGGGGTTGACGGTCCGTGCCGCCGACGGGGCGAGCGCGTTCGTGGAGCGACCGACCGCGCTGTCCGCCGTCGACGCCGAGCTCGAGACCGGCCGACTGCTGCACCGGCACGCGCCGACCTTCGCCACTGGCCACGGCTGCGCCGCGGTGTGGGCTTGGAATCCGTCGCCGGTCGGTGTCGCCGACATAGAGCGTGCCGCGGTGGCCGAGGTCCGCACCGAGTTCATCCCGACGCACGAGGTGCTGCTCACCGACTCCAACCCGGAGATCGACGACCGCGCACTCACGATGCTGGGTCTGGCCCAGGCCTCCGACGCCGAGGTAATCGCTGCCCTGGAGGGGTTGGCGGCGGGTTACGAGGGATGGATCGGACGGAAGCGGGCCGAGGCCGCCGCTCTCGCCGGCACCTCCTATGAGAAGGCCGCGTCGGCGCAGATCGACTCCTGCCGGGAAGCCCTGGACCGGATGCGCGAAGGTATCGACCTGCTGCGTGGCAAGTCCGACCTGATGGCGGCGTTCCGGCGGGCCAACCGGGCGATGGCGACCCAGCGTGCCCGCAGCGCCTGGGTGAAGGGTGGCCGCATGGGCGAGCCGGACCTGGCCTCCGCGCGCTGGCGTCCCTTCCAGATCGCCTTCGTGCTGCTGTGTCTGGCCGGTGTGGATGACCCGAAGCACCGTGATCGGGGCGTCTCGGACCTTCTCTGGTTCCCCACCGGCGGTGGCAAGACCGAGGCCTACCTGGGCCTGATCGCGCTGACGACGTTCCTGCGCCGTATGCGGCGTGGCGCGACGGGCGGTGGAGTCACGGTCCTCATGCGTTACACGCTTCGCCTGCTCACCCTCCAGCAGTTCGAACGCGCCGCGATCCTCATCTGCGCCATGGAGCAGATGCGGCGCGACAACCCGGCCGAACTGGGCCACGAGGAGATCTCCCTCGGCATGTGGGTTGGCCGCTCCGCGACCCCGAACACCCTGAAGAGTGCCTCGGAGCAGCTTGTGGCGGCCCGTTCCGGCAAGGTGCTCCAGAAGGAGAACCCGGTTCAACTGCACGCCTGCCCCTGGTGCGGAACCGCTCTCGACGCCCACAACTACTCGGTCGACGAGGAAGCCGGCCGCATGCACGTGCGCTGTCCCGGAACGGACTGCGCCTTCTCCGGCGGGCTGCCCGTGCACCTGGTGGACGAGACGGTGTACGGGGCCCGGCCCACTCTGGTGATCGCCACCGTCGACAAGTTCGCCTCGATGCCCTGGCGCGCGCAGACCGCGGCCCTGTTCAACCGGGACCGGCAGGATGCCACCCCGCCCCCCGAGCTGATCGTTCAGGACGAGCTGCACCTGATCTCGGGCCCGTTGGGCACCCTCACCGGTCTGTACGAAACGGCCGTCGACGTGCTCGCCGACCGCCCCAAGGTGATCGCCTCGACCGCCACCATCCGGCGTGCCGCCGACCAGGGCAAGGCCCTGTTCTCCCGCGAGGTGCGCCAGTTCCCGCCGGCCGGACTGGACTCCCGGGACTCCTGGTTCGCCGTGGAGACGCCCGCCCGAGACAAGGCGTCCCGCCGCTACGTGGGTCTGCTCGCCCCCGGGACCAGCCAGTCCACGCTGCTGATCCGCACCTATGCCACCCTGCTCCACCAGGCGAAGCGGGCGGAGACACCGCAGGAGGTCCGCGACGCCTACTGGACGTTGGTGGGCTACTTCAACAGCCTGCGCCTGCTGTCCGCCGCCGAACTCCAGGTTCATGACGACGTGGTGGCGTACCTGGAGCACCTGGCCGAGCGCGACGGCTGCGAGCCCCGTTCCGTCGGCAACTACTCCGAGTTGACCAGTCGGGTGGACGCCAGCGAGATCCCGGCACGCCTGAAGCAGATCGAGCGACGACTTCCGGGCGGCGACGTCGTGGACGTGCTCCTGGCCACCAACATGATCGCCGTCGGCGTGGACGTGGACCGGCTCGGCCTGATGGCCGTGATGGGCCAGCCGCAGACCACCGCCGAGTACATCCAGGCCACCAGCCGTGTGGGCCGCGCTCACCCCGGTCTGGTCGCGGTGATGCTCAACGCGGGGCGCTCCCGAGACCGGTCCCACTACGAGAACTTCCAGCACTTCCACTCCGCTCTCTACCGCGAGGTCGAATCCACCTCGGTGACCCCGTTCTCCGCCCGCGCCCGCGACCGCGGCCTGCACGCGGTGATCGTCGCCCTCGCCCGCATCCTCATCCCGGCCGCGCGCAAGGACGAGGACGCCGGGAACATCGACCTCTTCCGGGACGAACTCCGCAACCGGGTCCGTCCGCGCGTCCTCGAACGTGTCGAGGCCGTCGCCGCCGAGGAACTGCTCCACGTGGCCACCGCCTTCGACGAGTTCGTCGACTGGTGGTACGAGCAGGCAGAGTCGCTCGGTGGCCTGCACTACGAGCCGAAGCGCGGACGCCGCGTCCCTTCGTTGCTCAAGGCCTACGACGACGCCCTGGAAGACGCCGAGGCGTGGGAGACCTTGTGGTCCCTTCGCGACGTCGACGCCGAGTCCGCACTGTTCATGGAGGCATCCCGATGACCCCGCCACCTTCACGTCGCCGGCGCGGCGCCGACGGCTCCCCCGTACCGGCCCGCACCCTGCCCCGCCGTGGCGCGGTTCGACGCGCCCAGGCCATCACCACCTACGGCGTGGGATCTCTGATCGCCGTGGAACAGGAGTCGTTCATCGTTGCCGGCATCGACGGAGCCGACCGGTACTGGCCCCGTGCCGAGGCTCCGGAGATCCACGAGCCGCGCCTCGCGCGAGTACTGGGCGTCGACCACTTCCGTCTCCCGCCCGCCTCCGATGACGACAGTCGCGACGGTGTCCGGGTGCGCCGCTTCCCGCTGTGGCACCACTGCCCGGAATGCCACGCGCTCGACCACGTACGAAAGTTCAACTCCCCGCCGGGGCGGAACGAGTGCGGCGAGTGTTCCGAGGGGTTGGTGCCCTCCCGCTTCGTGGTGGCCTGCGAAGACGGGCACCTCGCCGACTTCCCTTACTGGAAGTGGCTGCACCGCGGCCGACGTGGCGAGGGCGAGGCCGGGTTCTGCGGCGGCCGTATGAGCCTGAACTCCTCTGGTCGCAGTTCCTCGCTCCGTTCCGTCGTGCTTTCCTGCTCCTGTGGGGTGCCCGAGGTGTCCATGGAAGGATCCTTCAGGCGTGGTGCCCTGAAGGACCTGAACATCCGCTGCGAGGGCAAGCGCCCGTGGTTGAAGGACGCGCGCGACATCCCCTGCTCCCAACCTCCTCGGACCCTTCAGCGCGGTTCGTCCTCGGTGTGGCAGCCGGTTCTCCGCTCCGCGCTGTCGATCCCGCCGTGGAGCGACACGCGCGTACACGCCCTGGACGAGCACTGGGCGGCCCTGCGCGCGTATTCCACCGCCGCCGAGATCGAGATCTACCTCAAGGGTGTCTTCAAGGGGGCCCCGTCCCCGGTGAGCGCCGAGAAGGTCATGGAGTTGCTCGCCGCCATGGAGGCCGAGGACCCCACCGGCGAGGACGGTTCCGACGTGGATCAGGAGAGGCGCTACCGCGCCCTGCGCGACCTCGAGTACGAGCGTCTGTGCGCGGGCAACCCGGAGGGCGCCGACTCCCACTCCGAGCAGTTCGTCTGCGAGCGGCCCGTCGGCGACGAGAGGGCGCTGGTCGGCATGGGCGTGGTCAGGCCGATGCTGGTGAAGAAGCTCCGTGAGGTTCGCGCCCTGAAGGCCTTCACCAGGGTCATCGATCCCGAGACCTCTTCGGAGGGGCACGAGGCGGATCTCTCCCTTGACCCCACCCGCTGGCTGCCCGCCATGGAGGTCAAGGGTGAGGGGGTCTTCCTCCGGCTCGACGAGGACAGGCTCGACGCATGGGCCGAGATGCCCGCCGTCGCGGCCCGTGTGGATCGGATGCGTCTCCGCCACCAGCGGGTCCTCGTGGAGCGGGCGTCCGACCCCACCCGTGTCCCGCTCTCGCCCGCCACCGCGCGCATGGCCCTGCTGCACGTCCTCGGGCACGTGATGATCAACGAGTGGAGCCTGGACTCGGGCTATCCCTC
Source organism: Streptomyces sp. PA03-1a (assembly GCF_033792805.1). Classification (NCBI taxonomy): domain Bacteria; kingdom Bacillati; phylum Actinomycetota; class Actinomycetes; order Kitasatosporales; family Streptomycetaceae; genus Streptomyces; species Streptomyces sp. PA03-1a. Next base: position 3,427 of record NZ_JARAVO010000104.1, on the reverse strand, counting down.
CGCCTCGCTGCGAGAACGCATCTACTCGGGCGACGAGATGGCGGGTGTGTTGATCTACACGGCCACCAGCGACTCGGCCGGCAGCCTCGGCGGCCTGGTGGCCCAAGGCGAACCCGACCGCCTCGCCAAGGCCCTGCGGTCGGCGGTCCACCGGGCCGAGTGGTGTTCCAACGACCCCCTGTGCCTCGAGAGCGGTGCTTCCGGTGCGGGCGGAACCAACCTGGCTGCCTGCCATGCCTGCGTGATGCTCCCGGAGACCAGCTGTGAGCACAACAACGGCCTTCTCGACAGGGCTCTTCTCGTGGGTACGCCGGAGGACCCGTCCATCGGTTTCTTCTCCCATCTGCTCACCCCGTGAGTGCCACGCGATGAGAACGAGGCGGGAGGCGTCGGTCGCCCTCCCGCCACGGGGGTGCCACCATGTGCCGGTCTCGGCTCAGGAGCCGTCGTGATCCAGCGCGACCGTCCCGTCGGCGCGCCACGGGAGATCGAGTGTGGTGGTGAGGATATGGGGGCAAGCAGCGGCGGGACGGCATTGCCGATCAGTGCCCCAACGCGGCTCTGACGGCCCGCCCGAGGACGCGTCCCACCGGTGGTGGCGAGGCATGTCCCACCTGTCGGTAGCGGGCCGTCTTGCGGCCGGCGAAGGACCATTCGCGAGGGAAGCCCTGCAGCAGCGCCGCCTGTTCGACGGTGAGCGCCGGCATCCCCTTGATGCCGCCCGAAGGGTCCCAAGGAAATTCGGGTCCCGGCACTTCGTCGGCGACGGTACCGCCGTTCACGCCCATGCGAGCCCAGGAACGTTTCGATCCGGTCGGTCCGAGGTCGGCGCCACCGCGATTCCAGGAACCGCCGACCAGAGTCGGGGCCACCCTGTCCGCCTGCGCGGCCCAAGCGGCAGCGTGCTGCCAGCCTCGCGCGGCCATAGAGGCAGCCAGGGCCTCGCCCACGGTGATCGACGGTTTCGTGTCGGGCACCGGAATGACGAAGTCGTCGATGCCGTCCCCCTTGAAGGCCACCAGGATCCCCTGCCTCCGGTCCTGTGGCACACCGTGGTCCCTCGCGTTGAGGACGAACCAACGGTGCCGGTACCCGAGGTGTTCGAGCTCGTCGGCGACGTAAGTGCGGATCGGTTCGTACTCGGGTTTGGAAATCAGATCCGGGACGTTTTCGATCAGCAGGGCGCGCGGCTGAACACCGTACATGAGCATGATCGTCGCTTCGAGAAGGCGGATCTCCTCGGCACTGTCCTCGCGGCCTACCGCCGCGCTCGCCTTCACCCGGGGTAGGCCGGCCGCCAGGAGATCGACGTCGTACGTCTGCTGGTGCTCGACCGGATCGAAGTCCAGTAGGTCGGCGTCGAGCACCTTCCACCCTGGGCGGTTCAGACGCAGCGTCTCGCAGGCCACGGCACGGTTGTCCAGGAGGAGAACGGGGTCGAACCCGGCCTGCTCGAGGCCGAGAGCCAGGCCACCGGCGCCTGCGCACACGGCCAGACAGCCGAGACGTTCGAGGCGGGACTCTTCCATGATCACCGTTCGTGTTCGTCGGGAAACGCGACAGTGGGTGGGGGCCGGCGCTTCTTGCTTCCTGTGGGGGGCGGCGTGGCGCCGTGTGGCTAGCCGAGCCGGGGGATCTCGATCGCGGGGCAGCGGTCCATGACCATGAGCGGACCCGCGGCGCGGGTGCGCTCGTACGCGTCCTCGTCGATCACGCCGAGCTGGTACCAGACCGCCTTCGCGCCGATCGCGACGGCCTCGTCCGCGACGGCCCCGGCCAGGTCGGAGTTGACGAAGACGTCCACCACGTCGACCGGGAACGGGATGTCGGCCAGCGAGGCGTAACCCTGCTCACCGTGCACGGTCTCGGCCTTGGGGTGCACCGGCACCACGCGCTTGCCGTACCGCTGCAGCACCGCGGCGACGCCGTACGCCGCCCGCGAGGCGTTGTTGGACAGCCCCACCACGGCCCAGGTGTCCCCGAGGCCGGTCAGGATCTTCCGAACCGTCGCGTCGTCTCCGTACACGTCGTCCTCCCTCTATTCCGGTCCGCAGCAGTCAACCAGAGGACGCACCTGACTGTTCCCGTAGGGTGGCGGGGTGGTGGAGCGGTATCTGACGATCGGGCGCGAGCACGTCCACGAGAGCGAGATCAAGCGCTCGCGGTTCCTGTGCGCACTGGCGCCGGCCCCCAGTGAGGAGGCGGCGCAGCAGTTCATCGCCCGTGTCCGCAAGGAGCACGCCGGGGCGACCCACAACTGCTACGCGTACGTGATCGGCGCCGAGGGCCGGATCCACAAGGCGAGCGACGACGGCGAGCCGGGCGGCACCGCCGGGACCCCGATGCTGCAGGTGCTGCTGCGCCGCGAGGTCCGCGACGTCGTCGCCGTCGTCACCCGCTACTACGGCGGCATCCAGCTCGGCGCGGGCGGTCTGGTCCGCGCTTACGGGGGCGCCGTGTCGGCGGCGCTCGACGAGCTCGGCACGGTCGAGCGGCAGAAGCTCGCACTGGTCACCGTCGTCGCGGATCACCAGCGGGCCGGGCGCATCGAGAACGACCTGCGCGCCGCCGGCCGCACCGTACGAGGCGTCGCCTACGGCGCGGCGGAGGTGCGCATCGAGCTGGGCGTGCCGGAGGAGGAACTGGCGGCCTTCCGGAGCTGGCTCGCGGACGCCTCCGCCGGGACCGCGGGCGTCGAGGTGTCGGGCAGCGCCTTCGTGGACGTGTAGCGGGCCCGCCGGCAGGTCACTCGGCGTTGACGTAGGTGACCTTGCCCTTGACGGTGGCCTCGATGAAGCAGGTGCGGTAGTCGTCGACCCGGTAGTAGTACAGGGACGGCTTGTCGCTGATGATGTCGGGCTTGACGATCGCGTAGCTGAGGGTCGGGTGCTCGACCTTGCAGTCCTTGTCGGCGCGGCCCATCAGGGCCGGAAGCGCGTCCCAGCTGACGGTCCTGAGGTCGACGACGGTGTCGTCGGGATCGATGGTGCCCTTGCTGCCCCACTCCGACACCTCGCCGTCGCGGTACATGTAGCCGTCGTACACGCCGGTGTCCGACTTCTTGGGTGCCTTGAAGATCGCGTAGTCCTCGTAGACGGTCAGTTCGACCACCTTGGTGCCGCCCGAGACCGACTTCACGACGTCCGCCATCGAGCGGCCCCCGGCCACCGAGAGCAGCTTCTCGGGCGCCGCCGTGCTGGGGGCGCCGGGGCCGGAGGAGGGCGTGCCCTTCGGGGTCCCCGTGCCGCCGGCCTTCTCCTTCGCGTCGGCGTCCCCACCGTGGAGCCCCGGGACGAGGGTGTACAGCAGGACGCCCGCGACGCCCACGGCCACGACGGCGGTGGCGGCGGCCACGACCCGGCCGGCACGGGGACCCCGCAGGCACCGACCACCTCCGGCCCTGTTTCTTAAAAAAAATTAAAAAACA
>NZ_JARAVO010000103.1:0-31194 GCF_033792805.1 Streptomyces sp. PA03-1a | reverse complement strand
GGATCGTACGAGGGGACCACGGCCAGCAGGAGCCTTTCGGTGTGTCCGGCGAGCTGCGCGAGCAGCCCTCCGGGGGCGTGCAGGGCGGGCGTGTCGCCCGCGCTGTCCACGACGGCGACGATCGCGTCGAAGCCCGCGCCCGCCACGTTGTACGCGTAGCGCTCGCCGGGGCCGTCCGCCGGGTCGTCGTGGTCGGGGAAGGTGATCCGGGTGCGTATCGCGTACCCCGGGTCGTCCACGGCCAGGACCGGGGAACGCGTCGTCGTGGAGAACCGCACCTCCGCGGCGGGCAGGGTGTCCTGCAGTCCCTGGGCCAGCCGCAGCGGGGCGTACATGAGCTCCTCGTTGCCGAGCACGAGGACGCGCGGTGCCGTGCCGTCGCCTGAGAAGCGCAGGGCCTCCGCCAGGCGTGCCGCCATCGCGGGCAGCGCCGCCTCCAGCCGCGCACGGTGCGCCGGTGTGAAGCCGTGCCGCCCGCCGTCGGGGAGCCCGGCGGGCCAGTCGAGGTGCACCCGGTGGGGTGCCGCTCCCCCGGCCGGGCCGGTGGCCGGCGCCGCGGTGCCGTGGGCGGCGACCAGTGCCCGGCCGCGCTCCAGCACCCCGTCCGGGAGGACGACCGTTCCCGAGGCCAGGGCCACGACGTCGACGGTCGCGCCCAGGTCCGCGGCGAACCCGGCGAGCAGCTCGCGGTCGGCCTCCGACCGCATGTCGACCAGGGCAACCACCACGTACCGGCGGCGCGGATACCGCGTGTGCAGCGCCCGTACCGTGTTGAGCACCGTCCGGCCGGTCGAGAACTCGTCGTCAACCAGCACCAGCGGCCCGTCCCCGGCCAGCAGGCCGGCGTCCTCGGGCAGCAGCAGGTGCGAGGTCGCGTGGCTGTGCTCCTCCTCGAAGCCGCCGACCGGCTCGGTCCCGGCGACCGGGCGCCGCGTGGAGTGCAGGTACGGGGCGGTGCAGACGCCGTCGGCCACGGCGTGCCCGAGGCCCGTCGCGGTCTCGGCGTAGCCGAGCACCACGGCCCGGGCCGCCTCGTCCTCGCCCAGCAGCTCCCGCACGCGCACCCCGAGGCCGTACCCGGCGTCGTAGACGACGTGCGGGCGCTGCGGCACGTGCTTGCCCAGCACGTTGGAGACGAGCAGGTGCGCCCGCTTGGGGTTGCGGCGCAGGGCGAGGCCGAGCAGACCGCTCAGGCCGTCCCCCCGCAGGGTGACCCCGAGCCGGTCGGCGACCCACTGCCCGGACCAGACGTGCTCCACTGCCATGCCTTCGGCACTCTCCCTCTCGTTGCCGGTCACGACGGCACGCACGCGGAGAGCAGCTCGACGAAGCCGATCTCCTCACGCGCCACGCCGAAGACCTCGGCGCGCCGCACGGTGCGCTCGGCCCAGGCGCGGTGCGGCTTCACCTCGTTCATCTTGTTGGTGTAGGCCGAGCGCAGCACGCCCCCGCCGCTGCGGTCCTCGTGCAGTATGTCGACGGCGTCGCTCCACTCCTCGTGGGAGACGACGCTGAGCGCGTGCACGGGCTGGACGTGCGAGGGGTGGATGCAGGTCTTGCCCTGCAGGCCGTTCGTCCGGTCCAGTTCGATCTCGCGCAGCAGCCCGTCCATGTCCCGCTGGATGAGGGCCTCGCGCAGGTCGACGGCCTCGGGGACGAAGGGGCTCTGCCGCAGCAGCGGCTTGAACATGCGCTCGGAGTGCTTGAAGTACTCCCAGACCGGTCCGGTGATGGTGAAGCCGGTGCCGTCGGCGCGCCCGAGGACGTTGACCACGTCGGCGATGATCGAGGCGACGATGCGGACGTCGTAGGCGGTCATGTCGGGCGAGCGGCGCAACCCGTAGGCGGAGCAGAAGTCGGTGACGCCGAGCCGCAGCGCGAGCACGCGGTCGCGGTACTTGTCGACGGTCCGGGAGATGCCGTACAGCGTCTCGGTGCGGGTCTCCAGGTGGAGCAGCTGCGGGGACTCCAGGACCGGCATCGCGTACAGCCGCCGCCCGCAGTCCGCCTCGGCGGCGGCGAGGGCCTCCAGGAAGGGGACCCCGGACTCCTCGGTGAACTTGGGGAGCACGAATCCGGAGAGCAGGGACACGTCGTCGCCGAGCCGGCGCACGAGGTCGGTGATCTGGCCGGGGGTGCGGACCCGTATGAAGAGCAGCGGGGGGTCGCCGTCGGGGATCCGGTGGGCGAGATCGCCGAACTGGCGGACCAGGTTCTCCTCCGCGGCCTCGACCTCCCGGTCGTCGATGGAGTCCTCCAGGCACAGCACCATCGACACCACGCCGCGCGCGGCCTGCTTGAGCACGTCGTCGGCGAGCCTCGACCGGGTGGCCGGGCAGTAGAGGGTGGCGCCGAGGGCGACGGCGAGCGTGCCGGCCGACGAGGCCGCGGTGAACTCGGCGGGCTCCCGGTGGAAGAGCTCGTTCCGTACGTCCGGCGCGAGGTGCCCGAAGTGGCGCATGCTTTCCCCCGTGGCAGGTGGTGGTTGGAGAGAGGTGGGAAGCGTCCCCCGACGCCGTGGCCGATTATCGTACGTGCGAGCCCCCTGCGGACGTTCCCGGCGTACGTGAAAATCAGGTAACCCCCTCGGGTCCGGTACGTGTCGCCCTGTCCCCATCTTTCCCCGCCGGCGCACCCGCCGTGCGCCCCGCGTTGTGGGCGCGGCCCCCGGGAGGGCAGGATTACGCGCATGACGCAGGCGATGGTGAAGGGCTCCAACATCCCGGTGACGGCCTCGGGGGTGCGGGCGGTGCTCCGCTGGAGCCCGGGGGCGGGTGTGCCGGACGTCGACGCCTCGGCGCTGCTGCTGGGTGCGGACGGCCAGGTGCGCTCGGACGAGGACTTCATCTTCTACAACCAGCCCCGGCACCCGGGCGGCGCCGCCCGGCACCTGCCCAAGCGCAGCGAGCCGGCCGGGCTGACGGACGCCATCGAGGTGGACCTGGCCGCACTCGAGGCGGGCGTGGACCGGGTGGTCGTCGCGGCCTCCGCGGACGGCGGCCCCTTCGCCCTCGTCTCCGACCTGACGGTGCTGCTCTACGACACGGCCGCCGGTTCCGACGCCGAGCCGCTGGCGGTCTTCGACGTCGTCCCGGACACCGGCGACGAGTCGGCGCTGATCTGCGGCGAGCTGTACCGCAGGGCGGGCGGCTGGAAGTTCCGCGCGCTGGGGCAGGGCTACGCCTCGGGGCTGGAGGCGCTCGCCACCGAGTTCGGCATCACCGTCGAGGAGGGCGACCTCGACGAGGCACCGCCGCCGCGGCCGGAGGGCGAGGCGGCCTCGGTGCCGCAGCCCGTGCCGCCGACCGTCCTGACCACCGAGCCGCCCGAGGCGTACACCCTGCAGGCCCCCGCGCCGGTGCCGCCGCAGCCCACCGCGCCGCCCGCCTACGGCTACCCGCAGGAGCCGCAGCCGACGGTGGCCGCCCCGGCGTACGGCTACCCGCAGGAGCCCCAGCCGACGGTGGCCGCCCCGGCCTACGGCTACCCGCCGCAGCAGCCCGCGCCGACCGCGGCCGCTCCCGCTCCCGCTCCCGCGTACGGCTATCCGCAGCCGATGCAGGGGTTCCGGCTGCCGCCGATGGGCCCGCAGTTCCAGGAACGCCGCTGAGCGCGCCCGGTAGGGGGCCGCGCGGTCAGACCTTGGTCTTGTAGCCGCGGCCCCACTGCAGGCCCCAGCCGTACAGCCGGTCGAGCTCGGCCTGGAAGCCGTAGACGTACTTCACCTCGCGGCGCACGGTCAGGTCGCCCTTCTTGTTCTCGATGAGCACCACGGCGCACGAGCGGGCCTGCGGTTCGCGCTCGTCGAGCAGGATCTCGATCCGCGGGCCCGAGCTGGGGAAGATCTCCACCTTGGCGTGGGTGCGGTCGAAGGCGGGCGTGCCGTCGTAGATGTAGACGAAGACGAGCATGCGCTTGAACTCGTCGTGCTTGTCGAGGTTGATGTAGAGCGTCTCGCCGGAGGAGCCGCCGAAGCGGTCGTCGCCGGTCATCTGGATGTACGGCGGGGCGTCGAGGTCGCCCAGGAAGTTGCCGAGCGGCTGGACGACGCCCTTGGTGCCGTCGGCCAGCTCGTACATGCACGCCAGGTCGAGGTCGACGTTGACCATGGCGGGGCCGGCCGCCTGCACGGGCTCCGGCTTGAACAGGTGCATCTGGCGGCTCAGCCACGAACCGCTGCGCTGGTTCCAGCCGCCGGTGTCGGAGGTGCGCATCTGCCAGGACAGGTTGATGCGCAGGTTGCCGACGGCCGCGCCCTGCTTGGACAGCGAGACGACCTGGTGCCGCCTGGTGAGCTCGATGGTGTGCGCGTTCGCCATGTCGAACTGCGCGTTGAAGCCGCCGCTCGGCCGCAGGAAGTTCCACATGTCCGTCCGTCCCCTGCACGCAGGCCGCCCCCCGCCGGTCGGCGGGGGGCGGCGTGACCCGAATGTCGTGACGAGACGGGGGTCAGACCCCGCTCGTCACCTCCGCTTTGTCGTCCCGCTGCTCGGAGCTTTCCCCGAGACGGCGGTTTCGCACCACCGACGACCAGTAGGAGGCGCCGATCAGGACGACGCCGATGAGGCCGGTGATGACCTCGTTGATCTCGAACTTGATGGTGACCAGGAGGATGACCGCCAGCGCGCCGATCGCGTAGTGCGCGCCGTGCTCCAGGTAGACGTAGTCGTCCAGGGTGCCCTTGCGGACCAGGAACACGGTGAGCGACCGGATGTACATCGCACCGATGCCGAGGCCGAGGGCGATGATGAAGATGTCGTTGGAGATCGCGAACGCGCCGATGACGCCGTCGAAGGAGAACGACGCGTCGATGACCTCCAGGTAGAGGAAGAGGAAGAACGCCGCCTTGCCCGCCAGGCCCACGGCCGAGGCGCCGCTGCCGGCCGGCTTGCCGCCCGAGCTCCGCTCCTCGAGCTCCTCGTCGGCCTCGTCGGCCTCGTCCTCCAGCTTGTCCTCGAAGTAGCTCGAGATGCCGCCGACGACGAGGTACGTGATGAGGCCGCCGATCCCGGCGAGCAGCACCGTGGAGGACTTGTCGCCGCCGCCGTGCGAGACGTCCGTGGCGAGCGTGGTGGCGGTGATCAGCAGGGCGACCAGGGCGACGACCACGGAGAGCGTGTCGAGCTTGCCGAGCTTGGAGAGCGGCTTCTCCAGCCAGGCGAGCCACGTGTGCTCACGCTCCTCGAAGATGAAGTCGAGGAAGATCATCAACAGGAACATCCCGCCGAACGCGGCGATCGCCGGGTGCGCCGACGTGACGAGGTGCTCGTACTGTTCCTTGTTGTTGATCGCCAGGTCGATGGCCTCGATGGGCCCGATCTTCGCCGTGATCGACACGATGATGATCGGGAAGACGAGGCGCATACCGAAGACGGCGATCAGAATGCCGATGGTGAGGAAGATCTTCTGCCAGAAGGCATTCATCTTCCGCAGGATGCCGGCGTTGATCACCGCGTTGTCGAAGGAGAGCGAGATCTCCAGCACCGACAGGATGGCGACGAGGGCAAGCCCCTCCGCACCCCACAGGAAACCGGCGAGGGCGAGGCCGGCGGCGGTGACACCGAACGACCAGCCGAAAGTTCGGAGGAGCACTGGATATCCAATCCCTTTACGAAACGTTGACCCCAAAGTCTAGGGCGATGCCCCGGAGGCCTGATGCATACCCCTGGCCAACGGCTCGGAACTTCCATTCGCCGCCGTACCGGTACAGCTCTCCGAAGATCATCGCCGTCTCGCTGGAGGCGTCCTCGGAGAGGTCGTAGCGTGCCAGTTCGCTCTGGTCGGTCTGGTTGACCACCCGGATGAAGGCGTTGCTGACCTGGCCGAACGTCTGGCCGCGGGCGTCGGCGTCGTAGATGGAGACCGGGAAGACGATCTTGTCGACCCGCTCGGGCACGGCCGACAGGTCCACCAGCAGGACCTCGTCGTCGCCGTCGCCGTCACCGGTCAGGTTGTCGCCGGTGTGCTCGACCGAGCCCTCCGGGCTCTTGAGGTTGTTGTAGAAGACGAAGTACTCGTCGCCGAGCACCCGGCCCGAGGCGCACAGCAGCGCGCTGGCGTCCAGGTCGAAGGGCGCCCCTGTGGTGGAGCGCGCGTCCCAGCCGAGCCCGATCAGCACGTTGGTCAGATTGGGTGCGGCCTTGGTGAGGGAGACGTTGCCCCCCTTGGCGAGCGTCACGCCCATGCTGTTCTCCTCCCCCGCGGGGCTCGCGGTCCGCCGGACGCGGACCGCGAGGCCCCGGCGAATCAGACGTTGACGCCGAAGTCCTGCGCGATGCCGCGCAGGCCGGACGCGTAACCCTGGCCGATGGCCCGGAACTTCCATTCCGCACCGTGCCGGTACAGCTCTCCGAAGACCATCGCCGTCTCGGTCGAGGCGTCCTCGGTGAGGTCGTAGCGGGCCAGTTCCCTGTCGTCGGCCTGGTTGACGACGCGGATGAACGCGTTGCGCACCTGGCCGAAGGACTGCTGACGGGTCTCGGCGTCGTAGATCGACACCGGGAAGACGATCTTGGCGACCTCGGCCGGCACGCCGGCCAGGTTCACCTTGATCTGCTCGTCGTCCCCCTCGCCCTCACCGGTGATGTTGTCACCGGTGTGCTCCACGGAGCCGTCGGGGCTCCTGAGGTTGTTGAAGAAGACGAAGTGCTCGTCGGAGAGGACCTTGCCCTCGGTGCCCGTGAGCAGGGCGCTGGCGTCGAGGTCGAAGTCCGAGCCCGTGGTGGTGCGGGCGTCCCATCCGAGGCCGACGATGACGGCCGTGAGGTTGGGGGCCTCCTTCGTCAGCGATACGTTGCCACCCTTGCTGAGGCTGACTCCCACGGGTCCTCCCATGTCATCGCGTGCTGCTCGTATCAGGATCAACGCCCTGAGGTTAGTACCCGGTTCCCCAGGACTACAGGGCTTCGAGCGCCTTGACGTACTCGTTCAGGTCGCGGGCGTCCGGCAGGCCGTTGACGACGGTCCAACGGACCACGCCCTCCTTGTCGATGACGAAGGTGCCGCGCACCGCGCAGCCCTTGTCCTCGGCGAAGACGCCGTAAGCCCGGGAGACCTCGCCGTGCGGCCAGAAGTCGGACAGCAGCGGGTACTCCAGGCCCTCCTGCTCGGCGAAGACGCGCTGGGTGTGCATCGAGTCGTTGGAGACCGCGAGCAACTGGACCTCGTCGTTCTGGAAGGCCGGCAGCTCGTCGCGGAGCGCGCACAGCTCGCCCGTGCAGACCCCGGTGAAGGCGAAGGGGAAGAAGAGCAGGACGACGTTCCTGGAGCCCTGGAAGTCGGACAGCCGCACGGTCCGGCCGTGCTGGTCCCGCAGCTCGAAGTCGGGGGCCTTTTCGCCTACGGCGAGCGCCATGGTGGACACACCTCTCCGGTGACGGTGACGGGACCCGCGGCGCGGGGCCCCGCGGCCAGTCTCGCACCGCCGCGCCGGGGCAATGCGAGGCGCCCCCGCGACGCTCGGTCACGGGGGCGCGGTGCCGGTCAGGAACGCCTCAGCGCTTGCCGGCCTTCGCCGTCTTGGGGGTCACCAGTCGACTGGCGGTCCAGTCCTTGGAGACGTTGACACTGCTGGTCTGAGCCAGGCCGGCGGTCTGCGCGGCCTCTCCGATGTCACTCGGCTCGACGTGCCCGTCACGGCCGGTCTTCGGGGTCATGAGCCAGATCTGGGCGCCCTCATCGATGGCGGACGTGGCGTCGACCAGGGCGTCGGTCAGATCGCCGTCATCATCACGGAACCAGAGGATGACGCCGTCGGCGACGTCGTCGTACTCCTCGTCCGCGAGCTCTTCGCCCGTGATCCCCTCAATACCCTCACGGAGCTCGTGATCGACGTCATCGTCGTAGCCGAGCTCCTGGACCACCTGTCCGGGCTCAAAACCAAGCCGGCTCGCCGGGTTGGTTTGCTCCTCCGCGTGGCCCGCGGTCGCGCTCACGCTCTGCCTCCTGTCATGGGGGTTGTCTTCCCGCTCCTGTGCGGGGTTATGGGCGGTAGTCCACACGGGCGCGGCGGATCGCGCAAGTACCCAGCCGCCCATCCCGCCCAAACGTTGACGTGTCACCGCAACCCGAACCGTGAGGGGTGACGTGGCTCACTCCACTATGCCAGCATTTCTCCCGAATCGGGGTTGCGGTCGGTCGTACGTCCGAGTGGGCGTAGAGTTGCGGTTTGGTCGTACGGCCACCGGACAGCCATGCGAGAGCCTCAAGAGGGTCTGGAAGAGGGGTCTGTCTCACTTAGTGGTGGTTACCACTCAGTAGAGATGACGTATCCCGAACGCGCGGTACACGATGGAGGCGGCGCGACCCAGCAGAGCAAGACCCTAGAAGCGAAGGAATAGCGTGGCTTCCGGATCAGATCGCAACCCGATCATCATTGGCGGCCTTCCCAGCCAGGTCCCGGATTTCGATCCCGAGGAGACGGCGGAATGGCTCGACTCGCTTGACGCCGCCATCGACGAGCGCGGACGCGAGCGCGCCCGCTACCTCATGCTCCGCCTGATCGAGCGAGCCCGCGAGCGGCGGGTTGCCGTGCCCGAGATGCGCAGCACGGATTACGTGAACACCATCGCGACCAAGGACGAACCGTTCTTCCCCGGCAACGAGGACATCGAGCGGCGCATCCTGAACGCGACCCGCTGGAACGCGGCGGTCATGGTGTCCCGGGCGCAGCGTCCGGGTATCGGCGTCGGCGGGCACATCGCCACCTTCGCTTCCTCCGCCTCTCTGTACGACGTGGGCTTCAACCACTTCTTCCGGGGCAAGGACGACGGCAAGGGAGGGGACCAGATCTTCTTCCAGGGCCACGCCTCCCCCGGCGTGTACGCCCGTGCCTTCCTGCTGGACCGGCTCTCCGAGACCCAGCTCGACGCGTTCCGCCAGGAGAAGTCCAAGGCGCCGTACGGCCTGTCGAGCTACCCGCACCCGCGGCTCATGCCGGACTTCTGGGAGTTCCCGACCGTCTCCATGGGCCTCGGCCCGCTGGGGGCGATCTACCAGGCCCGGATGAACCGTTACCTGCAGGCGCGCGGCATCGCCGACACCGAGCAGTCGCACGTGTGGGCCTTCCTCGGCGACGGCGAGATGGACGAGCCGGAGTCGCTCGGCCAGCTGTCCCTGGCCGCCCGTGAGGGCCTGGACAACCTGACCTTCGTCGTCAACTGCAACCTGCAGCGGCTCGACGGCCCGGTGCGCGGCAACGGCAAGATCATCCAGGAGCTGGAGTCGCAGTTCCGCGGCGCCGGCTGGAACGTCATCAAGCTGATCTGGGACCGCACCTGGGACCCGCTGCTCGCGCAGGACCGCGACGGCGTGCTGGTGAACAAGCTCAACACCACGCCCGACGGCCAGTTCCAGACCTACGCCACCGAGACCGGCTCGTACATCCGCGACCACTTCTTCGGTGACGACCACCGGCTGCGCAAGATGGTCGAGGGCCTCACCGACGACCAGGTCCTGCACCTGGGCCGCGGCGGCCACGACCACCGCAAGATCTACGCGGCGTACAAGGCGGCCCGCGAGCACAAGGGCCAGCCGACCGTGATCCTGGCCCAGACCGTCAAGGGCTGGACACTCGGCCCGAACTTCGAGGGCCGCAACGCGACCCACCAGATGAAGAAGCTGACGGTCGACGACCTCAAGCGCTTCCGCGACCGGCTGCACCTGCCGATCTCCGACAAGGAGCTGGAGTCCGGCGCCCCGCCGTACTACCACCCGGGCCGGAACTCGGAGGAGATCCAGTACATGCACGACCGGCGCAAGGGCCTGGGCGGCTACGTCCCGACCCGCGTCGTGCGCGCCAAGCCGCTGGCACTGCCGGACGACAAGGCCTACGCGGGCACCCGCAAGGGCTCCGGCCAGCAGACGATCGCCACCACGATGGCCTTCGTCCGGCTGCTGAAGGACCTCATGCGGGACAAGGAGATCGGCAAGCGCTTCGTGCCGATCGCCCCCGACGAGTACCGCACCTTCGGCATGGACTCGCTCTTCCCGTCGGCCAAGATCTACAACCCGCTGGGCCAGACGTACGAGTCCGTCGACCGCGAGCTGCTGCTGGCGTACAAGGAGTCCCCGACTGGTCAGATGCTGCACGACGGCATCTCCGAGGCGGGCTGCACCGCCTCGCTGATCGCCGCCGGCTCCTCCTACGCCACGCACGGCGAGCCGCTGATCCCGGTCTACGTCTTCTACTCGATGTTCGGCTTCCAGCGCACCGGCGACCAGTTCTGGCAGATGGCCGACCAGCTGGCGCGCGGCTTCGTGCTCGGTGCCACGGCGGGCCGCACCACCCTCACCGGTGAGGGCCTGCAGCACGCCGACGGCCACTCGCACCTGCTGGCCTCGACCAACCCGGCCGTCGTCGCGTACGACCCGGCGTTCGGCTTCGAGATCGCGCACATCGTCAGGGACGGTCTGCGCCGCATGTACGGCGAGGCCAACGAGGACGTCTTCTACTACCTCACCGTCTACAACGAGCCGATCGTCCAGCCGGCCGAGCCGGAGGGCGTGGACACCGAGGGCATCCTCAAGGGCCTGTACAGGTACCGGACCGCCGAGGCCGGGGCGATCCCGGCGCAGATCCTGGCGTCCGGCGTGGCCGTGCCGTGGGCGCTGGAGGCCCAGAAGATCCTCGCCGAGGAGTGGAACGTCCGGGCCGACGTGTGGTCCGCGACCTCGTGGAACGAGCTGCGGCGCGACGCCGTCGAGGCCGAGGAGCACAACCTGCTCCACCCCGAGGAGGAGCAGCGCGTCCCGTACGTGACGCAGAAGCTCAGCGGCTCCGAGGGCCCGTTCGTGGCCGTCTCGGACTGGATGCGGGCCGTCCCGGACCAGATCTCCCGCTGGGTGCCGGGCACCTGGCAGTCCCTCGGTGCCGACGGCTTCGGCTTCGCCGACACCCGTGGCGCGGCGCGCCGGTTCTTCCACATCGACGCCCAGTCGGTGGTCCTCGGCGTGCTCACCGAGCTCGTCAAGGAGGGGAAGATCGACCGCTCCGTGCTGAAGCAGGCGATCGACCGCTACCAGCTGCTCGACGTCGCCGCCGCCGACCCCGGCGCCGCGGGCGGCGACGCGTAACGCCGTCGTCAAAGGCCAGGGGCCCCCGTCGCGCGGTCGCGCGACGGGGGCCCCTGGCCTTTCCCGGCTCCCCGCGGGCTCGTGTCACTGGTCGACGATCTGGAAGGCGCGGACCGTGTGCCGGGACTCCGGGACCCAGGTGCCGGACGGGAACGTCACGAAGTCGCCCTCGGTGGAGCACTCGGCGCTCTGGTAGGTCGTCACGAGCTTGCGGGTCCGGTTGACGAACGACTTCGCGGACGTCCCGGGCGGCAGCGGCACGCAGGAGTTGACGTCGGTGTCGGCGAGCTCGTGGACCAGGCGCGCCCCGCGGTAGTCCGGTCTGCTCCACAGGCACAGCTCCCCGGGGTCGCAGCCACCCGCGGGGGCGGCCGTCGCGTGCGGGGCCGGGGCGGCCAGGGCCGCGGCGGCCACGACGGCCGTGGTCAGGACAAGGGTCAGGGCTGCGCTGCGCATGTGGATCACTCCCCGTGGTGGTCGGAGCTCCACGGTGAACGGCGAGGCCCGGGGCCGCCAAGGGCCCCGGGCCTCGTTCACCCGGATAGGGAATCGTCCGGCGTCAGATGTGCACCCCGCCGCCGGCGGCGTCCGCGTTGACGCCGCGCTTGGTCAGGAAGGCGATGCCCGCCGCGAAGGCCGCCACGATGCCGGCGACGGTGAAGGCCAGCCCCATCCCCGAGAGGAAGGTCTCGTTGGTGATCTTCGTGATCACCGCGACGATCTCGGCCGGGGTGTCCTTGGCGACCGGCGGCACACCGACCACGACCGCGTCGGCGGCCTGCGCGGCCTGCTCGCCCTTGAGCGGGGGCAGTCCGGCCGCGGCCCACTTCTGGGGCAGCAGGCCGTCCACACGGGACGCCATGACCGTACCGAGGACGGCGGTGCCCAGACTGCCGCCGACCTGCATCGCGGAGCCCTGGAGGCCGCCGGCCACGCCGGACAGCTCCAGCGGCGCGTTGCCGACGATGACGTCGGTGGCGCCGACCATCACCGGGGCCAGGCCGAGGCCCAGCAGCCCGAACCACACGGACATGACCAGGGTGCCGGAGTCCGCCTCCAGGCCGGTCATCCCGAACATCGCGACCGCCGTGCACACCATGCCGCCGACCAGCGGCACCCGCGGGCCGAACTTGGTGATCAGTGCGCCGGCGACCGGCGAACTGACGATCATCATCGCGGTGAGCGGCAGCAGGTGGACACCGCACTCCACCGCCGACATCCCGTGCACGTTCTGCAGGTAGAAGGTGACGAAGAACAGGCCGCCCAGGAAGGCGAAGGCCATCAGCACCATCAGCGCAGTACCCGCGGACAGCGGCACCGAGCGGAACATCCGCAGCGGGATCAGCGGCTCGGAGGCCTTGGTCTCCCAGAACGCGAACAGGACGAACAGCAGCACCGAGCCGACCAGGAAGCCCAGGGTGAGCGGGTCGCCCCAGCCCCACTCCGGAGCCTTGATCAGGCCCCACACCAGGCCGAACATCGCACCGGAGAGCGCCACGATGCCGGGGATGTCGAAGGACCGCGGCGCGTTCTCGGCCCGTACGTCCTTCAGGATGACCAGGCCCAGGACCAGCGCGACCAGACCCACGGGCACGTTGATGAAGAAGACCGACTCCCAGCTGACGTGCTCGACCAGCAGACCGCCCGCGATCGGCCCGGCGGCGGTGGAGGCACCGATGACCATGCCCCAGATGCCGATGGCCATGTTGAGCTTCTCGGCCGGGAAGGTGGCGCGCAGCAGGCCCAGTGCGGCGGGCTGGAGCAGCGCGCCGAACACGCCCTGCAGGACGCGGAGCGCGATCACCATGCCGACGCCGCTGGACACGCCGATCAGGCCGGAGGTGACGGCGAAGCCCGCGAGGCCGACGAGGAAGGTCTGCCGGTGCCCGAACCGGTCGCCGAGCTTGCCCGCGGTGATCAGCGAGACCGCCAGGGCCAGCATGTAGCCGGTGGTGATCCACTGGATCTGCTCGCGGGAGGCACCGAGGTCGGCCTGGATGGCCGGGTTGGCGACGGCGACGATCGTGCCGTCCAGGGCCACCACCATGACGCCGATGGCGACCGAGAACAGGGTCAGCCAGGGGTGGCCGCGCAGGGGCTTCTTGGAAGGCGCCGGTATCGAGTCCGGGCCCTTGTCGGTGACGACGGAGGCTTGGGTCATGGGCAAGAGATTATGTCAGCCCCTGACATTTGACCAAAGCAGTCATCCGTCGGTAACTGTCAGGAGGGCACGCAAGTATCGTGGTGCCCCCTGGAGGTGGACGGCAGATGAAGCACGCGATGCGCGCGACGCCCGTGTGCGGACTGCGCGAGCGCAAGAAGCAGCGGACGCGCGACGCGCTCATACGGGCCGCGATCGAACTGTTCGTCCTCAAGGGGTACGAGCGCACGACCGTCGACGAGATCGCCGCCGAGGTGGAGGTCTCGCAGCGCACCTTCTTCCGCTACTTCGCCGGCAAGGAGGAGGTCGCGCTGGCGCTGGAGGACAGCGTCGAGGAGGCCTTCGTCACCGCGGTGGCCGAGCGGCCGGCCGGCGAACCGCCCTTCGTGGCGCTGCGCGCGGCGCTGGACGATTCCTGGCACAGCATCAGCGCCGTCATCGCCGCCGTCGTGCCGCTGTCCACGTACATGGCGATGTACCGGGTGATCGAGTCCACGCCGCCGCTGCTGTCCGCCCAGATGCGCCACTCGGCGCTCGTCGAGGAACGGCTCGCCTCGGTCATCGCCGCCCGCGAGGGCCTGGACCCTGCGGACCCGCGACCGCGGGTCCTGGTGGCGGCCGTCGGCGGGGTCATCCGGGTGGCCCAGCGGCTGTGGGGCGACGGTGACGAGACCAGCGTGGAGTCCATCCGCCGGATCACCGAGGAACACCTTGACCTGCTGGTCCCGGTCCTGGCACAGCCGTGGGCCGAACACCAGGGTGTGTCCGGAATCTCCTTGTTTCAAACGTGACTTGGGTCACGGGGTGCGCAGGGGATCTCCGGCGTCTCCTAGGGTGTCCCCCAGTGAACCTCGTCGACGAGCGCTTCAGCTCCCCCTCCCTGCGCGCCCTCCTGGCCCTGGCCGTGGTCTTCGTCATGCTGGCGACCACCGGCTGGACCGCGCTGCGCCACCACAAGGGCGGCGGGGACGCGCTGGCGGTGGCCACGGCCGCGTGGCGGCACGGCTCGGTGGGCGGGCGTCCGCTCCCCGACCCCCAGGCGGCCCCCGGCGTCATCGCGCGCTTCTTCGCCTCGGTCGGGCCGGACGGGGCCAAGCGGCTCGCCGTCCGCTACCCGCTCGTCGTCGGCAACCTCAACGGCGCCCCGATCGCCCTGCGTTACCAGGCCAACCGGCGCTCGCTCGGCACGGCCCGCGCCCAGGAGACCGCCCGCTCGCACAGCTCCCTGCTGACCGCCGAGGGCCGCCAGGACGCCGCGCAGCGCGCCGAGCGGTACGCCTCCCTGCTCGACGGCGGCCGGCAGATCCTCGCCTTCGACCCCACCGGCCGCGGCCGGGCCGCCGAGGTCTTCGGCGACCTCGGCACCGCCGAACGGGTGTCGCTCGTCGTGCCCGGGGTCGACACCGACGTGCTCTCCTTCGAACGCGAGGACGATCCGACGCGCGCCCCCGTCGGCATGGCCCACTCGCTGTACGCGGCCGAGCACGCCGCCGCCCCGCACACGCGCACGGCCGTCGTCGCCTGGGCCGACTACACCACCCCGCAGGGCGTCGGCCTGGACGCCTCCACCGGGGAACTGGCGGAGCAGGGCGCCGTCCGGCTGGCCGCGCTGGTACGGGCGCTGCCGGCGCGCGGCAGCGTCTCGCTGTTCTGCCACTCCTACGGCTCGGTGCTGTGCGGTGTCGCCGCCCCCGACCTGCCGTCCGGCCGGGTCTCCGACATCACCGTCTTCGGCAGCCCCGGCATGCGGGTGGACAAGGCGGCCGACCTCGGCACGGCCGCCCGGGTGTGGGCCACCCGCGACAGCACCGACTGGATCGGCGACGTGCCGCACATGGAGTTCGCCGGGCTCGGCCACGGTGCCGACCCCGTCTCCCGGTCCTTCGGCGCCCGCGTGGTGACCTCCGAGGACGCCGAGGGACACGCGGGCTACTTCCGCTCCGGCACCGACAGCCTCGCCAACTTCACCAGCATCGCCCTCGGCCGCTACCCGGACGTCCGGTGCGCCGACGGCAGCCGGTGCACGGCGGACGTGGCCTAGTCCGGCCGCGCCCGGCCGGTTCCCGAAACGGCGACGCGGCCTACGATGACCCGTATGGGTGACGTATTGGCCGGATCCAACGCCGTATGGGAGTTCGATGCCGATGCGGTGCTCATCCGTTACGAGCGGGGGATGCGCAACTCGAAGCTGCTGCAGACCCTGGGGCGGCGGCGTGTCCCCTACGAGGCCCTCGCGGGCGTCGAACTGGTCCCGGGGCGGCGCGGTGCCATCGCGCTGCGCATGCTCCCGCGGCGGGGCGCCGATCCGCTGATGGAGGCCGCGAAGGGCCAGCTCAAGGAGACCGCCGACCCCTACCGCCTGGTGCTGCCCGCCGAGCGGGAACTGCTCGCCGAGTACTACGCCGGAGAACTGCTGTCCGCGATCGCGACGGCCGGCGGCGGCGCGGACGCGGAACCGGCCCCGCGCCACCTGGTGGACGTGCCGTCCGCGCCCCTGTCCTTCAAGGCGTATGACGGCAAGGCCTCCTTCGACGGCGGGACGGTGTCCTTCCGCTGGTTCTGGACGGGCGCCTCGACGGCCAAGTGGAAGGCCGGCGACCAGCACTTCCCGGTCGACGGGCTGTCCGGGGTCGACTGGCGCTCCCCCGAGATGCTCGGCGGCCACCTGCGGCTGCTGCCGCGCGACGCCGACGGCCACCGCTCCGGCAACCCCGACGACGACCCCGCGACCGTCGTGTTCGGCCTCGGGTACGGCCTCGTCCACGAGTCGCTGCCGCTGGCGGCGGCGGTCCTCGCGGCGGTCCAGCGGGCCGCGCGGACGCGACCCGCCCTGGACCGGGACGGCTACTCGCGCGCCGCCGACGTGGACGACATGTCCGGGTAGCGGTCCCCCGCGACCTGCCCGGCGATCGGTTCCAGCCATCCCAGCTCGGTCCCGTCCAGCACGATCCGGGTGGCGGCGGTGTTCTCCCGCAGGCGCTCGGCCTTGCGGGTGCCCGGGATCGGCACCACGGTCAGCCCGTGGACCTGCGCCCGCTGCTGCACCCACGCGAGGGCGATCTGGGCGGGCGTGGCGCCGTGCGCCCTCGCGACCTTGCGGAGCGGCTCCATCAGGTCGAGGTTGCGCTTGGCGTTCTCCCCGCTGAAGCGGGGCTGGTGCCGGCGGAAGTCGTCCGCCGACAGTTCGGAGGCGTCCTGGAAGGATCCGGTCAGGAAGCCCCGGCCCAGCGGGGAGTACGGCACGAGCGCCACCCCCAGCTCGGCGGCGGCACCGGTCAGCGAGACCTCCACGTCCCGGCTGAACAGCGACCACTCCGACTGCACGGCCGTGATCGGGTGCACGGCGTGCGCCTCGCGCAGCTCGGCCCCGGTCACCTCGGACAGGCCCAGGTGCCTGACCTTGCCCGCCCGCACCAGCTCGGCCATCGCCCCGACGGACTCGGCGAGCGGCACGGCGGGGTCGCGGCGGTGCATGTAGTACAGGTCGATGACGTCCACGCCGAGGCGGCGCAGGCTGCCGTCGACGGCCTCCCGGATGTAGTCGGGGTCGTTGCGCACCCCGCGGAACCGCAGGTCGTCGGCCTTCCGCGCTATGCCGAACTTGGTGGCGAGGGTGATCTCGTCCCGGTGCGCGCGGACGAAGGGGGCGAGGTACTCCTCGTTGGCGCCCAGGCCGTACACGTCGGCGGTGTCGAAGAGCGTGACCCCGAGGTCCAGCGCCGCGTCGAGGGTGGCACGGGCGGCGGCCTCGTCGGTGGGGCCGTAGAACTCGCTCATGCCCATGCAGCCCAGGCCCTGCACGCCGACCAGGGGGCCGTCGGTGCCAAGCGTGACCTTGGCGATCGGTTCGTTGTTGTCGCTCATGCCGTTCATGCCCTCTCCGACGCCCGGCGGGCGTCAGCGTAGGTGTCGATCTTGTGGTCGAGGACCGCGAGGGTGTCCTGCAGCTCGGCGATCCGCCGCAGCACGTCGCGCCGGGTCGACTCCAGCAGCTCCTGGCGCTGGGGGAAGGTGTGCTCCCCCAGCCGCACCAGCTCGGCGTAGCGGACCATGTCCGCGACCGGCATCCCGGTCAGCCGCAGCTTGCCGACGAAGCCCAGCCAGTCGAGGTCGCGGTTGGTGAAGCGGCGCTGCCCGGTGTGGGAGCGGTCGACGTGCGGCATCAGCCCGATCCGCTCGTACCAGCGCAGGGTGTGCGCGCTCAGCCCGGTGAAGGCCGCCACCTCGCTGATCGTGTAGCGGTCCCGGCCGTCCGGGAGGGGGTGCCGCGCCTCGTCGGCGCAGCTGCGTACGCTGCCGGGCTTGCTCTTGGCCACCTGCGTCACGGTCATGGGCTCCACGCTAAAACCCTGGAGTGCACTCCAGGCAAGGCCATTCGTTAGGCTCACGCCCATGCGGAGCCTGAACAGCCTGAGCGCGATCGAGAACTGGCCTGTCCCGACGGCCGCGGCGGCGGTCGTCCGCCGCGACGGCACGGTCCTGGGAGCGTACGGCGAGACCGGGCGGCGCTTCCGGCTGGCCTCGGTGACCAAGCCGCTGTCGGCCTACGCGGCGCTGGTCGCGGTCGAGGAGGGCGCGGTCGAGCTGGACGAACCGGCCGGCCCCGAGGGCTCGACCGTACGGCACCTGCTCGCCCACACCTCCGGCCTCGCCTTCGACGAGCACCGGGTGATGGCGGCCCCCGGCACGCGGCGGATCTACTCCAACGCGGGCTTCGACGCGCTGGCGGACCACATCGCCAAGGCCACCGAGATCCCCTTCGCCGAGTACCTGCGGCAGGCGGTGCTGGAGCCGCTCGGCATGCACGCCACCGACTGCCCGGGCTCGGCCGGCGCGGGCGCCGTCTCCACCGTCGACGACCTGGTCCGCTTCGCCGCCGAGCTGCAGGCACCGCGGCTGCTGGCCCCGGGGACCGTCGCCGCGGCGACCTCCGTCGCCTTCCCCGGCCTCAAGGGCGTGCTGCCCGGCTACGGCGGCCAGAACCCCAACGACTGGGGCCTGGGCTTCGAGATCCGGGACCACAAGTCCCCGCACTGGACGGGCGCCTCGTCCTCCCCGCGCACCTTCGGCCACTTCGGCCAGTCCGGCACCTTCCTGTGGGTCGACCCCGACGCCGGCGCCGCCTGCGTGGTCCTGACGGACCGTGACTTCGGCGAGTGGGCCCTGCCGTTGTGGCCGGCGCTCACGGAGGCGGTGCTGGCAGAGCTGTGACCAGCGTCAGCGGGATCGGTCCGCAGGACCGTCCGCTGACGCTGCGCAGGAGCGAGCCGGCCAGGTGCCGGGGGTCGGTGGAGGCGGCGACCCGGCCGCGGGCGTTGACCAGGGCGGCCGGGGCGGACAGGCGGCGCAGCAGGGGCAGCACGGCGGCCTCGAAGTGGCGCAGGTAGACGTCCGCGGCGGCGACGCCGAGGAAGCGGCCGCCGTGCTGGACCGGCACCGACAGGGTGAGGCTGTACTCGTCGGAGCACAGGTAGTCCACGTACGGTCCGGCCACGGCGCGTTCGCCGGTGGCGCGGGGCAGGGCGAACCAGTCCCAGTGGGTGTAGTCGGAGTAGGCCGAGGTGCCCGGGTCGAGGTCGGGCAGGAGCGGCCGCAGCCCGTCCTCCCCGTGGTTCTGCCACCACTCCAGCCAGGCCGGTACGTCGCCGAGCAGCCCGGGTTCCGCGATGAAGCCGATGCCGGAGATCAGGTCGTGCCGGCGCCGCAGCCGCTCGTGCAGCAGCGGGCGCAGGGCTGCGAGGTCGGCGGTGGTCGGGGCCCGGCCGGCGGCACGGACCGCGGCGATGGCGGTGGTGCGCTCGGCGACCTGGGCGACGGCGGCGAAGACGTCCTCCAGGGTGCCGCGGACCCGGTCCACGACGTCGGCGACGACGCTGTCGACCAAGGCGGTTGAGCTGACGGCCACGGCGGCTGCCTCCGGTGCGGGAGGACGGGTGGTGCGGACGCCCGGGTCAGCCGGTGACGGTCAGACGCAGTCCGATCAGACGCCCCATCGCGTCCTGCACCCGCCGTTCGGCCAGGGACCGGGCCAGCTCCGCGTCGCCGTCGCGCACGGCGCGGAGCAGCGCGCGGTGCAGCTCGACGACCGCCGCGCGGGCGTCGTCCTCCCCGAGTGCGAGACAGATTAGCGCTCCGATCTCCGCCTGGATACGGATCTCCTCCTTGGTGAGACGGGCCGACTGGGCGGCCGCGGCGAGCTCCACGTGGAGCCTGCCGTAGACGCGGCCGCGGGCGGCGAGGTCGTCGGCGGCCTCGAACTCCTCCAGGGAGCGTTCCAGCGGGGCGAGGTCCGCGGGCTCGGTGCGCCGGGCGGCCAGCCGGGCGGCGGTGCCGGCGACGGCGGCCCAGTGGTCGGCGAGGTCGCGCAGTTCCTCGGTGCTCCAGTCGGCCAGCCGGTGGCCGAGCCGGGCGGTGCGCGGCTGGTCGGGGGCGGTGACGAAGCTGCCGCCGCCGCGGCCGCGGCGGGTGGTGACCAGTCCCTGCTGGCGCAGGGCCATGAGGGCCTCGCGCAAGGTCACGGTGGAGACACCGAGGCGGGTGGCGAGCTCGCTCTCACCGGGGAGCTGCTCGCCGTCGGCGAGCAGGCCCAGTTCGATGGCGTCCGCGAGGCGCCGTACGACCGCGTCGACCCGGGCGAGGTTGCCGACCGGCGCGAAGACGGCGTGCAGTGCGCCATTCGAAAGTTTGCTCACCCGCACACCTTCTCACTTGGGGAAAGTTTTACCCCGGCCAGGCCTTGTCCTCTGAAATATAACTTCATAGGTTTCCGGTCAATGCTCCAGCCGAAGAGAAAGGTTCCCCGCCGATGGAGGGAACGGCCAAGGAAACGGGCACCGGGACGCCCGCGATACGCCTGCGGGACCTGCGCAAGTCCTTCGGCCAGGTGCACGCGGTCGCCGGGGTGGACCTGGAGATCGCCGACGGCGAGTTCTTCTCGATGCTGGGCCCCTCCGGCTCCGGCAAGACCACCGTGCTGCGGATGGTCGCGGGTTTCGAGGCCCCCACCGCCGGCACCGTGGAGCTGGCCGGCCGGGACGTCACCCGGCTCGCCCCCTTCGAGCGGGACGTCAACACCGTCTTCCAGGACTACGCGCTCTTCCCGCACATGACGGTGGAGCAGAACGTCGGCTACGGCCTGAAGGTGCGCAAGGTGCCCAAGGCGGAACGGACCGAGCGCGCCCGCGCGGCGCTCGCCTCGGTCCGGCTGGAGGGGTTCGGCGGGCGCCGTCCGGCACAGCTGTCCGGCGGCCAGCGGCAGCGGGTCGCACTGGCCCGCGCCCTGGTGGGGCGTCCCCGGGTGCTGCTGCTCGACGAGCCGCTGGGGGCGCTCGACCTCAAGCTGCGCGAACAGATGCAGGTCGAACTGAAGGCGATCCAGCGCGAGGTGGGCATCACCTTCGTCTTCGTCACCCACGACCAGGAGGAGGCGCTGACCCTCAGCGACCGGATCGCGGTCTTCAACGGGGGCCGGATCGAGCAGGTCGGCACCCCCGCCGAGGTGTACGAGCGACCGGCCACGCCCTTCGTCGCCGGCTTCGTCGGCACCTCCAACCTGCTGACCGACGACACCGGGACCTACAGCGTCCGCCCGGAGAAGATCCGCCTGCTGGGCCCCGGCGCTCCCGCCGGCCCCTCGGACGCCCCGGACGCCCCGGACGACGGGCTGCGCACCGTCTCCGGCACC
This sequence comes from Streptomyces sp. PA03-1a, assembly GCF_033792805.1. Lineage (NCBI taxonomy): Bacteria > Bacillati > Actinomycetota > Actinomycetes > Kitasatosporales > Streptomycetaceae > Streptomyces > Streptomyces sp. PA03-1a. The sequence continues at coordinate 10,276 of NZ_JARAVO010000103.1, read as the reverse complement.
GTCGCCGAGGTCATCTACCTCGGCGACACCACGCGCTTCCTGGTCGACCTCGACGAGGGCGGCCGGCTGACCGCCCTGCAGCAGAACCAGGAGACCTCCTCGGCCGACGTCGCCGCCTACCGGGGAACCCGTGTCCGCCTCCAGTGGCACCGCCGACACAACGTCACCGTCCAGTCCCCCCACCCGGAAACGGAGTCCACGTGCGTCTGACCCGTGCCCTCGCAGCCTGTACCGTCCTGGCCCTGGCCACCGCCTGCGGCGGGTCGTCCTCCCCCGGCAAGGGCGCCGGCGCCTCCGGCGGCGCCTTCACCCCGCCCAAGCTCAGCGCGCCCAAGGCCCTGGGCAAGACCGAGGGCGCGGTCAACCTGATCGCCTGGGCCGGCTACGCCGAGGACGGCTCCAACGACAAGTCCGTCGACTGGGTCACCCCGTTCGAGAAGGAGACCGGCTGCCAGGTCAACACCAAGGTGGCGGGCACCTCCGACGAGATGGTCAGCCTGATGAAGACCGGCCAGTACGACGCGGTCTCGGCCTCCGGCGACGCCTCGCTGCGCCTCATCGCCTCGGGCGACGCGGCGCCGGTCAACACCGACCTGGTCCCCAACTACAAGGACGTCTTCGCCAGCCTGAAGATGCAGAAGTGGAACTCGGTGGACGAGGTCGCCTACGGCATCCCGCACGGCCGCGGCGCCAACCTGCTGATGTACCGCACCGACAAGGTCTCCCCGGCCCCCACCTCCTGGTCGGCGGTCTTCGACGAGGCCTCCCCCTACAAGGGCCACGTCACCGCGTACGACTCCGCCATCTACATCGCGGACGCCGCGCTCTACCTGATGAAGACCAAGCCGGAGCTGGGCATCAAGGACCCGTACGCGCTGGACCAGAAGCAGTTCGACGCCTCCGTCACCCTGCTGAAGGAGCAGAACGCGGACGTCGGCGAGTACTGGAGCGACTACCTGAAGGAGATCTCCGCCTTCAAGAGCGGCGACTCCGTCATCGGCACCAGCTGGCAGGTCATCGCCAACCTCGCCAAGGCCGAGAAGGCGCCGGTCGAGGCGGTCCTGCCGAGCGAGGGCGCCACCGGCTGGTCCGACACCTGGATGGTCTCGGCCAAGGCCCAGCACCCCAACTGCGCCTACAAGTGGCTGGACTGGATCGTCTCGCCGAAGGTGAACGCCCAGGTCGCCGAGTGGTTCGGCGAGGCCCCGGCGAACGAGAAGTCCTGCGCCCTGACCACGGACAAGAACCACTGCACGGTCTTCCACGCGGCCGACGAGCCGTACTGGAAGCAGGTCCACTTCTGGAACACGCCCATCCCGCAGTGCCTGGACGGCCGCACCGACGTCCGTTGCGTGCCCTACGCCAAGTGGGTCCAGGCCTGGACCGAGATCAAGGGCTGAGCCACCCGTGACGACCCCGTCCACCCCGTCCACCACGACGAGCGGCTCCCTCGGGCGGCGGCTGGCAGGTTCCCTGCACCGCCGCCCGCGGCTGCGGCTGTCGCTGCTGCTGTCCGCCCCTCTGCTGTGGCTGGTCCTCGCCTACCTGGGCTCGCTGGCCGCGCTGTTCCTCTCCGCATTCTGGACGACCGACGCCTTCACCTCCGACGTGGTCAAGGTCTGGAACACGGACAACTTCCGCACCGTCCTCACCACGGGCGTCTACCGGGACGTCGCCCTGCGCAGCCTCGGCGTCGCCGTCGCGGTGACGGTCATCGACATCGTCATCGCCTTCCCGATCGCCTTCTACACCGCCAGGGTCGCCGCCCCGCGGTACCGGCACCTGCTGGTCGTCGCCGTGCTCACCCCGCTGTGGGCCAGCTACCTGGTCAAGGCGTACGCCTGGCGGATCATGCTCTCCGAGAACGGGCCGCTGGACTGGGCGCTGAGGCCGCTCGGCCTGGACGGGCCCGGCTACGGCCTGCCCGCGACGATCATGGTGCTGGCCTACCTGTGGCTGCCGTACATGATCCTGCCGGTCCACGCCGGGCTGGAGCAGCTGCCGGCCAGCCTGCTGGACGCCTCCGCCGACCTCGGGGCCCGCACCTGGCGCACCTTCCGGTCCGTGGTGCTGCCGATGGTGCTGCCGTCGGTCGCGGCCGGCTCGGTCTTCACCTTCTCGCTCAGCCTCGGCGACTACATCGCCGTGCAGATCGTCGGCGGCAAGACCCAGCTGATCGGCAACGTCGTCTACTCCAACATCACCCTCGACCTGCCGCTCGCCGCCGCACTGGGCACCGTGCCGGTCGCGGTCATCGTCGTCTACCTGCTGGCCATGCGGCGCACCGGCGCGCTCCAGAGTCTGTGAGGCCGTGACCATGCACCTCTCCCGTCCCGCCCGCATCGTCCTGCGCGTCGCGGCCGTGCTGGGCTTCGCCGTCATCTACGTGCCGCTGCTGCTCGTCCTGCTCAACTCCTTCAACGCCGCCCGCGGCTTCGGCTGGCCCCCCTCGGGCCTGACCCTGCACTGGTGGGCCGACGCGTGGCACAGCTCCGGCGCCCGCTCCGCGCTGTGGACCTCGGTGAAGGCGGGCCTGGGCGCGACGGCGGTCTCCCTGCTGCTGGGCACCCTGCTCGCCTTCGCGGTCTCCCGGTACCGCTTCTTCGGGCGGGAGGCGCTCTCCTTCGTCGTCGTGCTGCCGATCGCGCTGCCCGGCATCGTCACGGGCATCGCCCTGAACACCGCGTTCCGCACGGTGCTGGAGCCACTCGGCGTCGGGCTGGGCCTGTTCACGGTCGTCGTCGGCCACGCCACCTTCTGCGTCGTGGTGGTCTTCAACAACGTCGTGGCCCGGCTGCGGCGCACCTCCGGCTCGTACGAGGAGGCGGCGATGGACCTGGGGGCCGACGGCTTCCAGGTCTTCCGCGACATCACCTTCCCGCTGGTGCGCACGGCGCTGCTGGCGGGCGGGCTGCTCGCCTTCGCCCTCTCCTTCGACGAGATCGTCGTCACCACCTTCACCGCGGGCCCCGGCGTCCAGACCCTCCCCGTGTGGATCTTCGGCAACATGGCCAGGCCGCAGCAGGCACCCGTCGTCAACGTGGTGGCCGCCGTCCTGGTCGCCGCGTCGGTGATCCCGGTCTACCTCGCCCAGCGGCTGTCCGCGGACTCCGCCGCGGGAGGCCGTATCTGAGCCACGGGTGCACGGAGCCGAGGGGTCCGTGCCATGCATCCGCCCGGATAAGGCAGGCTTGTACCGTGCCAGAACCCGCGCTGAACGCATTCGACCCCGCCCGTGACCACCCCCACTCCGCCACGCTGAGGAGGCTGGAGAAGTCCTCGGGGCGCCTGGCGGCGGCCGCGATCGCGCGGATGGACGGGCAGCTGCCCTGGTACCGGGCCATGCCCCCGGAGAACCGCTCGTGGATCGGGCTGGTGGCGCAGGCGGGCATCGCGGCCTTCACGGAGTGGTTCCGCCACCCGGAGACCCCGCAGGCGATCAGCACCGACGTCTTCGGCACCGCCCCGCGGGAGCTGACCCGGGCGATCTCGCTGCGCCAGACGGTCGAGATGGTGCGCACCACCATCGAGGTCATGGAGGCGGCGATCGACGAGGTCGCCGCCCCCGGCGACGAGTCGGTGCTGCGCGAGGCGCTGCTGGTGTACGCACGGGAGATCGCCTTCGCGACGGCCCAGGTCTACGCCCAGGCCGCCGAGGCGCGCGGCGCCTGGGACGCGCGGCTGGAGTCCCTGGTGGTCAACGCGGTGCTGTCCGGCGAGGCGGACGAGGGCGTGCTGTCGCGGGCGGCGGCGCTCGGCTGGAGCTCCCCCGACAAGATCGCGGTGGTGCTGGGCACGGCACCCAACGGCGACAGCGAACTCACCGTCGAGGCGATCCGGCGGGCGGCGCGGCACGCCAAGCTGCAGGTGCTCACCGGAGTGCTCGGCGACCGGCTGATCGTGGTCGCGGGCGGCGACGGGGATCCGCTGCGGGTGGCCAGGGCGCTGATCGGGCCGTTCGCCGCGGGGCCGGTCGTGGCCGGGCCCGTGGTGGGCGACCTGCTGGCGGCGTCGAAGTCCGCGCAGGCCGCGGCGGCAGGCCTGCGGGCGTGTGCGGCCTGGCCCGACGCGCCGCGTCCGGTGCTCTCCGACGACCTGCTCCCGGAGCGGGCGATGGCGGGCGACCGACACGCCCGCGATCAGTTGGTGGAGGAGATCTACAGGCCGTTGGAGGAAGCTGGTTCGGCACTGCTTGAGACTCTGTCCGTCTACCTCGAACAGGCCTCGTCGCTGGAAGGGGCCGCCCGGATGTTGTTCGTTCACCCCAACACCGTTCGCTACCGGCTTCGACGTGTGACGGACGTCACCGGCTGGTCGCCGTCGGACGTGCGCTCCGCATTCACCCTACGTATCGCGCTCATCCTGGGCCGGCTCTCCGACTCGGGGCAGACACCGTAGATGCGATCAGGGCCTTTGTGGGACACCAACAAATCGCCCGTCGGTTCTTGGTCCCTGTCCCCACGGGCGGGGATCACCTCGCTCAAGAGAGAGTTGAAAGCGTGCTCGTACTCGTCGCTCCCGGCCAGGGTGCCCAGGCTCCCGGCTTCCTGAACCCCTGGCTCGAACTCCCCGGTGTCGCCGACCGTCTCGCCGGTCTGTCCTCGACCGCCGGACTCGACCTCGCCCACTACGGCACCAAGGCCGAGGCCGAGGAGATCCGTGACACCGCCGTCGCCCAGCCCCTGCTGGTCGCGGCCGGCCTGGTCGCGGCGGAGCAGTTGTTCGGCGACCCGGCCGCCGCGCGTTCCGCGCTCGGCGCCGTGGCCGGTCACAGCGTCGGAGAGATCACGGCGGCGGCCGTCGGCGGCGTGCTGGGCGCGGAAGCGGCGATGACCTTCGTCCGCACCCGCAGCACCGCCATGGCCCAGGCCGCGGCCATCACCGAGACCGGCATGTCGGCCGTGCTCGGCGGCGACCCGGACCTGGTCGTCGCCCACCTGGAGAACCTCGGCCTCACCCCGGCGAACATCAACGGCGCCGGTCAGATCGTGGCGGCCGGCACGGCGAAGCAGCTCGCGGAGCTGACCGCGGACAAGCCGGAGAAGGCGCGGGTCATCCCGCTGAAGGTGGCGGGCGCGTTCCACACCCACCACATGGCCCCGGCCGTGGCCGTGCTGGAGGAGCTGGCACAGACGCTGCAGGTCTGCGACCCCGCGCTGCCGTACGTGTCGAACACCGACGGCGCGGTCGTCGCCTCCGGCGCCGAGATCGTCTCCCGCCTGGTGACGCAGGTGTCCAACCCGGTGCGCTGGGACCTGTGCATGGAGACCTTCAAGGACATGGGCGTCACCGCGATCATCGAGCTGGTTCCGGGTGGCACCCTGGTGGGCCTGGCCAAGCGCGCGCTGCCCGGCGTCGCGACCCTGGCCCTGAAGACCCCGGACGACCTCGACGCCGCCCGCGCGATCGTGGCCGAGCACGGCCCCCAGGAATAAGGAGTCCCCGCAGACATGGCGAAGATCAGGCCCAGCAAGGGCTCCCCGTACGCGCGCATCATGGGCGTCGGCGGCTACCGGCCGACCCGGGTGGTGCCCAACGAGGTGATCCTGGAGACCATCGACTCCAGCGACGAGTGGATCCGCTCGCGCTCCGGCATCGCCTCCCGGCACTGGGCCGGCCCGGACGAGACGGTCGCCGAGATGTCGGTCATCGCGGCGGGCAAGGCCATCGCCGACGCGGGGATCTCGGCCGAGGACATCGGGGGCGTCATCGTCGCCACCGTCTCCCACTTCAAGCAGACCCCGGCCGTCGCGACCGAGATCGCGCACCGCATCGGCGCCGGCAAGCCGGCCGCCTTCGACATCTCGGCGGGCTGCGCGGGCTTCACGTACGCCGTGACCCTCGCCAAGGGCATGGTCACCGAGGGCAGCGCCAAGCACGTCCTGGTGATCGGCGTCGAGCGGCTGAGCGACCTCACCGACAAGACGGACCGCGCCACCGCCTTCCTCTTCGGCGACGGCGCCGGCGCGGTCATCATCGGCCCGGCCGACGAGCCGGAGATCGGCCCGACCGTCTGGGGCTCGGAGGGCGACAAGTCCGGGACCATCACCCAGACCGTGGCGTGGGACCGCTTCCGTGTGGGCGACGTCGCGCAGCTGCCGGTGGACGAGAACGGGGAGCTGAAGTTCCCCGCGATCACCCAGGAGGGCCAGACGGTCTTCCGCTGGGCGGTGTTCGAGATGGCCAAGGTGGCCCAGGAGGCGCTGGACGCCGCCGGGATCACCGCGGACGACCTGGACGTCTTCATCCCGCACCAGGCCAACATGCGCATCATCGACTCGATGATCAAGGCGCTCAAGCTGCCGGAGCACGTCGCGGTCGCCCGCGACATCGAGACCACCGGCAACACCTCCGCCGCGTCGATCCCGCTCGCGATGGAGCGCCTGCTCGCCACCGGACAGGCCAAGAGCGGCGACACGGCCCTGATCATCGGTTTCGGGGCGGGGCTCGTCTACGCCGCCACTGTCGTTACCCTCCCCTAGGCAACACTCACGCGGCGCGCACTCCCGCCCGCCGCAGCCCGTAGTAACCAGCACGAAGAAGGAGAGCGCCGCCATGGCCACCCAGGAAGAGATCGTCGAGGGTCTCGCGGAGATCGTGAACGAGATCGCCGGCATCCCGACCGAGGACGTCCAGCTGGACAAGTCCTTCACCGACGACCTGGACGTCGACTCGCTGTCCATGGTCGAGGTCGTCGTCGCCGCCGAGGAGCGCTTCGAGGTCAAGATCCCGGACGACGACGTCAAGCAGCTGAAGACCGTCGGCGACGCCGTCGACTACATCCTCAAGGCCCAGGGCTGAGCCTGAGCCACCCCTGGACGACGTGTCTGTCGCCCGCCCTTCTAGACGTGGAGAGACAATCCCTGTGAGCCCGACCAATCACACCGTGGTCGTCACCGGTATCGGCGCAACCACTCCGCTGGGCGGGGACAGCGCGTCGACCTGGGAGGGACTGATCGCCGGACGTTCCGGCGTCACCCCCCTGAAGCAGGACTGGGCCGCCGAGCTGTCGGTGCGCATCGCCGCGCAGATCGCCGTGGAACCGCTGGAGATCCTGCCCCGCCCGGTCGCCCGCAAGCTGGACCGCTCGGCGCAGTTCGCGCTGATCGCCACCCGCGAGGCGTGGGCCGACGCGGGCTTCACCGCCAAGGCCGGTGAGGACAGCTCGGTCGACCCCGACCGCCTCGGCGCGGTCATCGCCTCCGGCATCGGCGGCGTCACCACGCTGCTCGACCAGTACGACAACCTCAAGGCCTCCGGCCCGCGCAAGGTGTCCCCGCACACCGTGCCGATGCTGATGCCCAACAGCCCCTCGGCCAACGTCGGCCTGGAGGTCAACGCCCGCGCCGGTGTCCACACCCCGGTCAGCGCCTGCGCCTCCGGTGCCGAGGCCGTCGGCTACGCGTACGAGATGATCCGCTCCGGCCGTGCCGACGTGGTCATCGCCGGCGGCACGGAAGCGGCCATCCACCCGCTGCCGATCGCGGCCTTCGCCAACATGATGGCGATGTCGAAGAACAACGACGACCCGCAGGGCGCCTCCCGCCCGTACGACAAGGGCCGCGACGGCTTCGTCCTCGGCGAGGGCGCGGGGGTCGTCGTCCTGGAGTCGGCCGAGCACGCCGCCAGGCGCGGTGCCCGGGTCTACGCCGAGGTGCTGGGCCAGGGCCTGTCGGCCGACGCCCACCACATCGCGCAGCCGGAGCCCACCGGCCGCGGCATCGCCGCCGCGCTGGAGCAGCTGATCGCCGCGACCGGCCTGGACCTGGCGCAGGTCGCACACCTCAACGCGCACGCGACGTCCACCCCGCAGGGTGACGTCGCCGAGGTCAAGGCGCTCCGCAAGGTGCTCGGCGACCACCTCGACCACGTGGCCATCTCCGCCACCAAGTCGATGACCGGTCACCTCCTGGGCGGCGCGGGCGGCATCGAGACGGTCGCCACCGTCCTCGCCCTGCACCACCGGATCGCCCCGCCGACGATCAACATCGCGGAACTGGACGACGAGATCGACCCCGGTCTGGTCTCCACCGAGGCGCGGAAGCTGCCGGACGGCCCGATCGTGGCCATCAACAACTCCTTCGGCTTCGGCGGCCACAACGTCGTCCTGGCCCTCAAGGCCTGAGCCGTACCGCACCCCTGAGGGCCGGTCAGCCGCACACGCGGCCGACCGGCCCTCGGTCGTCCCCGGGTCAGGGGCAGCCGACGACCTGCCCGGCCCAGGACAGCCCGCCGCCGAAGCCGAGCAGCAGCACGGGCGCGCCAGGGGCGAGTTCGCCGCGCTCGACGAGCTTGGAGAAGGCGAGCGGCACGGAGGCGGCGGAGGTGTTGCCGGAGTCGACGACGTCCCGGGCCACCACCGCCTGCGGGGCCCCCAGCTGGCGTACGACGCCCTCGATGATCCGCAGGTTGGCCTGGTGCGTCACGATGCCCCCGAGGTCGGCGACGGCTACACCGGCGCGGGCGCAGGCCTCCTCGGCGATCGGGGCGAGGGTCGTGGTGGCCCAGCGGAAGACCGCCTGGCCGTCCTGGGCGAAGCGGGGCTGCCAGGCGCCGGCCAGCCGTACGGCGTCGGCGCGGGTGGGATCCGAGCCCCACACGACGGGGCCGATGCCGGGGAGCGTCCCCGGAGCGGCATCGGCGGCGCTGACGACGGCCGCGCCCGCCCCGTCGCCCAGCAGGACGCAGGTGCTGCGGTCGCTCCAGTCGGTGAGGTCGGACATCTTCTCGGCGCCGATGACCAGGGCGTGCCGGGCGGCGCCGGCCCGCACGGAGTGGTCGGCGGCGGCAAGCGCGGTGGTGAAGCCCGCGCAGGCGTTGTTGAGGTCGTAGGAGGCGGGAGCCGTCATGCCGAGCCGGGCCGCGACCTGGGCGGCGGTGCTGGGGCAGCGGTCGACGGCGCTGGAGGTGGCCACGACGACCAGGTCGACGTCGGCGGCGTCCAGGCCCGCCGCGGCGAGCGCCTTGCCCGCCGCGGCGCTCGCCATGTCGGCGACCGTCTCGTCCTCGGCGGCGATGTGCCGGGTCGCGATGCCCGTGCGCTGCCGGATCCAGGCGTCACTGGTGTCGACCATGGCGGCCAAGTCGTCGTTGGTGAGGACACGTTGCGGCTGGTGGTGACCGAGGGCGGCGATGCGGGATGCAGTCATGGCCGAAACTATAGCGACCGACCGGTCGGACTCTAAAGGGGAGGGGTGGCTACGATGGCCCCATGAGCCCACGCAAGTCCGCCGCCGAGGCACGCCACACCCGCGAGCGGATCATCGAGCGCAGCGTCGCGGTCGCCTCCGTGGAGGGCCTGGAGGGCCTCACGATCGGCCGGCTCGCGACCGACCTCGGGATCAGCAAGTCCGGGCTGCTGGGGCACTTCGGTACCAAGGAGGCCCTGCAGATCGCCGCCCTGCGGCGGGCCTCGGAGATCTTCACCCGCGCCGTCTGGGTGCCCGCCGCCGGGGCCGCTCCCGGGATCGCCCGGCTGACCGCGATCTGCGAGGCGTGGGTGACCTACCTGGACCGCGAACGCGAGGCCTTCCCCGGCGGCTGCCTGTTCACCGCCTCCGCCGTGGAGTTCGACGGCCGCGAGGGGCCGGTACGGGACGCGGTCGCCCGGCTCTACACCGTCTGGCGCCGCCGGCTGACCCGTGACATCCGGGCCGCCGTGGAACTCGGCGAACTGCCGCCCGGCACCGACCCCGAGCAACTGGTCTTCGAGCTGAACGGGATCTACTTCTCCCTCAACCACGCCGTCCAGCTCTTCGGCGACCGGACCGCCCCCGACCGCGCCCGGCGTGCGCTGCGGCGCGTGCTGAGCTGACGAATCAGCCCTTCGGGGGGATTGGCCGGGTCCCCCGGATGGGCCCGCGCGGCACCGCGCAGGATCTCGTCCATGAGCATCTGGCTGAGGGGGGCCGGCCTCACGGCGGCCGCGGCACTGGCGGTGCTGGGGCCGGGGGCGGCCGGGGGGACGGCGTACGCGCATGATCCGCCGGGGCCACCGGGCCCGCCCGTGGTCCGGTTCCTGCCCGACGGCACCGTACGGGTGGAGACCGGCGGCGGCGCCGTCCGCGTGGAGACCCGCGGCGGGGAGACGAGGGCCCGGGTCACCCACGGCGGGGACACCGTGGACGCACGCACCGGCAGCGGCGGTTCGTCCGCGACCGTCCGGCGGCGGCACTGCCCCGCGTACGAGTCGACGGTGAACGCCCGCACGGACAGCGGCGGTTCACGGGGCTCGGTGTCCTGGCGACACCCCTGCGGGCCGGCACCGCGGCCCACC
>NZ_JARAVO010000102.1:0-31345 GCF_033792805.1 Streptomyces sp. PA03-1a | reverse complement strand
CGCCGGGGGAGTGTCGGGGGAGTCACCATGCGCCCGGCGATCCTGCCCCGGGGGGATTCCTCGACGGCGGACCTGCGCAAGGCGACCTCCGAGCGGGAGCGGGGCGGCCGGTCGAGGTCGACGACCTCGGGTGCCTCGGCTGCCGTGCCCCTGAGGCTTTCGGCGACCATGCCGACGAGCCGGACGACGGTCCCGCGGAGCGTGCCCGAGCCGGTTCCGGCGGTGGCCGTCTCGCGTCCGCCGTTCCGGGCGCCGCCCTGGGTCCTCCGGGGTTCATGGGCGTTCCTGAGCGTCACGGGCACCGCCTCCGTCCGATCGGGCAGGAACTGCGCCCCGCACCGTGCGGGACGGCCGTCGTCATCGGGTCACCGGGATTCCCGCCGCTCGGACACCGCCCCCGGCACTGTGGCCACCGGGAAGTCGACCGGCCGGGCCGCCGCCGGGCCGCGGGCACGGCTCCCCCTGGGCCGGCCTGCGCGCACCCGACGGCGCCCGGCCGGAGCCGGTGCCGTCGCATCGGAGAGCCTGCCAGCGGGCGGGGGCCGCGGCATCGGGGAACTCCCTACGTCCTCCGCCACGGGTCCCGCTCGGGTCCGGACGTCCGGACTTCCGCCCCGCCGGCGGGGCCCCGGACGCATCGGGGACGACCCCGTCCGGGCCCTGCGGCCAGGGCGTGTCTGATGAATCCCGCCTGGCTCGTGACGCTCCCCCAGCTGGCGCTGGGAGGTGCCCCCAGGCACGGCACTCCCCCAGCCTTCGGCCGGGGGTGCCCCCACGCCGCGTTGTCGGAGTCGTCCACGTACGTCCAGTACGAGGCCGATCCTCCGCCTTGCGATAGCACGCACCAGCCGCCACGAGCCCCGCCGTCCGGGCGGACGGCGCTATTCATGGGACACGCCCTAGTCCCGGCCCTTGTGCTTGCCGCGCAGCACGACGCCGATGTGGGCGGCCGCCGTGGACAGATGGCGGCGGACCTCGCGCAACTGCTCGGCGTCCACGCCGTTGTCGCGGGCGGCGTCGCGGACGTCGTCGCGGAAGCGGTCCAGCAGGCGCTCCAGGTCGCGGGCAGGGTCCTCGGTCACGGCGGCGTCCTCCGCGCCCCACTCGGGCGCCTCGGCGGGCTCGGGCTTCACATACGGCGGCCAGGAGGTGGAGGTGCGGCCGAACTGGCCGAGCTCCCGGGTGAGTTCCGCCAGCCCCTCGCGGACGCCGGTCTGCCAGTCGCCGCGCCGGACGTGGTCCTGGACCTCCTCCTGGACGCGGCGCGCGATGCGCTGCACCTCGTCCCGTGCGGCGTCCTGGGCCTCCTTGGCGGCGCGCTTGGCGGTGCGGGCCTCCTCGCGGGCCTGCCGGATCTCCTCCTTGGAGCGGCGCATCTGCTCCTTCCAGTCCGCCGGGGAGGACTTCGGCTGGGTGTGCGCCGCCTGCTGGGCGGCCGCCCGGATCTCGCGGCGCAGGTCGCCCGCGGCGCCGCGGACGTCCTCGCGGATCTCGGCGGCGAGCGTGGAGACGGAGTCGCGGATCTCGTTCTCCAGGTCGGCGATCTCGTCGCTGCGGGAGGCGAGTTCCGCGCGGCCCGCGTCGGTGATCGAGTACACCTTGCGGCCGCCCTCCGTGGAGTGGGTGACCAGGCCCTCCTTCTCCAGCTTGGCCAGCCGCGGGTAGACGGTGCCGGCGGAGGGGGCGTACAGGCCGTGGAAGCGCTCCTCCAGCAGCCGGATCACCTCGTAACCGTGACGGGGGGCCTCGTCCAGCAGCTTGAGCAGGTAGAGGCGGAGCCGGCCGTGGGCGAAGACGGGGGCCATCTCAGACGTCCTTCCGGAACGGATCGGCGTCCGCGGGTCCGTGGTCCTCCTGGGGCGGGCGGCGCAGCAGCGCGATGGCGCCCGACACCGTGGTGGCCTTGAGCCGGGAGCCGCCGGACCCCATCCGGCCGGAGATCCGCTTGGCGCCCCACTGCCCGCTGACCCGCAGCTCGTCGAAGGCGCAGGAGACGTCGCCGCTGGTGGTGTTGGCGTCCACCTCGGCGTCCCCAGGCTCCGGGATGCGGATCGCGATCTCCCCGGAGACCGAGGTCAGGCGGACGTCCGCGCCGCTGCGCGGGTCCAGGTCGAGCACCATGTTGCCGCTGACCGAGTCGGCCTTGACGGCGGCGCCGCTGCCCTCGACCACGGTCAGGTCGCCCGAGACGGTGTTGACCCGCAGGTCGCCGGAGACCGCCTGGGCCTCCACGTTCCCCGCGACCGTCTCGGCGGTCACCGGGCCGGCCTGGCCGACCAGCGTGATGTCGCCGTTGACGCCCCGTACGGCGGTGCGGTCCGAGATCCCCGAGATCACGGCGTTCGCCCCGACCACCCCCACCGACACGCTGGTGCGCTGCGGGACGGCGAGCGAGACGACGGCGTGCCGCCGCCAGCCCTTGCGGTCGAGCCACTTGAGCAGGCCCTTCCAGGGCAGGTCCTCGTAGGTGACGGTGAGCGTGCCGCCCTCGTGCGACACGATCAGCGGGGGGCCGTCGAGCTCGCTCACCTCCAGCCGGGCCGGGCCCTCGTCGACGCCGACCACGTTGACGGCGCCGTTGACGATCCGGACGTGCAGGGTGTCGACGCTCGCGTCGAAGACCATCTTGTGCGGCTCGGTGACCGTCCACTCCCGTGAGCCGGGGGTTCCGCTCATTTCGCCCCTCCTTGGGGTCACCCGGGCACGCCGGGTCAACGCCGACAACGCAACATATCGCGTCTCTCCGATAGACACGATATATCGCGTGGATCGGAAGTCAAGGGAGCGCCGTGCGCGCCCCGGTGGCGGTTCGCGGCGGAACGGCGCCCGGACGCGGCCGGTCACGCGGCGAACGGGTGAGGTCCTCCCCGCGGGGCGCGGCGCCGTGCGCGCCGCGAGCGCCCGTACGGGCGCCGGGTGATGTGCTCATCCCCCATGGGCCCTCGAACCGCCACCGCCACCGCCGCGACCGTCCTGCTCCTGACGGGCCTCGCCCTGGCCGCCTGCGGCACCCGTACCGGGACCGGTGGGCCCGCCGCCGAGGTGAGCCCCGCGAACGCCCGGGTGAGCGCCTGCACGGCCGGCACGACCGCCGTGCGCTTCCTGGCCGCCACCGTCCACGCGACCGCCTCGCAGCCCGCGGTCGCCCGGGTCGAGGTCACCAACACCTCGGGCGCCCCCTGCACGCTGACCGGCGCCACGACCCTCACCGCGAGGGACGACCAGGACAAGGCCGCCCCCGTCGAGGCGGACAACTCCGCGGCCGGCACCGGAGCCGTGGAGCTCCGCGGGGGCACCACGGCCGTCGCCGACGTCCGCTACACCGACCTCAACGTCGAGGGGACCCCCTCGGCGCGCGAGGTCTGCCCCGTCCAGGCCTCCCGGGTGCAGGTCGCGCTCCCCGACGACGTGGCCCGTACGGTCGAGGTCACCACGGCCGACGGCACCCCGGCGGTCTTCAGCGTCTGCGGCGACGGGGTCCGGTTCGGCGCCTTCCGCACCTGAGCCCGGCGGTCCCGCCGCTCGCGGCTACTCGTCCTCGTCGTCGTCCAGCCGGGCCAGCCACGTCGCCAGCCGCTCCACCGGGATCTCGAACTCGGGGTTGAGGTCGACGAACTCCCGCAGCCGCTCGGCGAGCCACTCGAAGGTGACCTCCTCCTGGCCGCGCCGGTTCTCCAGCTCCTCGATGCCGCGGTCGGTGAAGTACAAGGGGTGCTCCGGATCAGGGTCGAAGGATGACGTACCAGGCCAGGATAGGTACTCCCGCCGCCCGGGCCGGGGCCCCCTCCTGCCGGCGTACGCGCAGGGGCCCCGCACTCGACGAGTGCGGGGCCCCTGCGCGTCGTACCGGGGACTACGGGCCTCAGAGCTCGAAGACCTCGTGCACCAGCTGCTCCTGCTCCTGCTGGTGCCGCTTGGCGGAACCGACCGCCGGCGACGAGGAGGACGGACGCGACACACGACGCAGCCGGTCGGCGTTGTCGGGCGCGGCGCCGAGCACCAGGTCGAGGTGGTCGATCAGGTTGAGGGCGATGAACGGCCAGGCACCCTGGTTGGCCGGCTCGTCCTGGGCCCAGACATACTTCTGGGCCTTGGTGAACGGGGCCAGGGCGGCCTGGATCTCCAGGCCCGGCAGCGGGTAGAGACGCTCGATGCGGATGAGGGCGGTGTCGAAGGCACCACGCTTCTCGCGCTCGGCGACGAGGTCGTAGTAGACCTTGCCGGAGCAGAAGACGACCTTGCGGACGTCCTCGGGCTTGACGGTGCTGTCACCGATGACCGGCTGGAACTGGCCGGAGGTGAACTCCTCCGTCTTCGAGGTCGCCGCCTTCAGGCGCAGCATCGACTTCGGGGTGAAGACGATGAGCGGCTTGTGGTGCGGGTTGTGGACCTGCCACCGCAGGAGGTGGAAGTAGTTCGCCGGGGTGGTCGGGACCGCGACCGTCATGTTGTTCTGCGCGCACAGCTGCAGGAAGCGCTCGATGCGGGCGGAGGAGTGGTCCGGGCCCTGGCCCTCGTAGCCGTGCGGCAGCAGGAGGGTGACGCCGGAGGTCTGGCCCCACTTCTGCTCGGCGGAGGAGATGAACTCGTCGACGACGGTCTGGGCGCCGTTGACGAAGTCACCGAACTGGGCCTCCCAGGCGACCAGCGCGTCCGGGCGGGCCAGCGAGTAGCCGTACTCGAAGCCCATCGCCGCGTACTCGCTGAGCAGCGAGTCGTAGACGTTGTAGCGCGCCTGGTCCTCGGCGAGGTAGAGCAGCGGGGTGTAGTCCTCGCCGGTCTCCCGGTCGACCAGGACGGCGTGCCGCTGGCCGAAGGTGCCGCGGCGGGAGTCCTGGCCGGCGAGCCGGACCGGGGTGCCCTCCATCAGCAGGGAGCCGATGGCGAGGGTCTCGCCCATGGCCCAGTCGATGGTGTCGTCCTCGACCATGGCCGCGCGGCGCTGCAGCTGCGGCATCAGACGCGGGTGGACGGTGATCCGCTCGGGGATGTTGACCTGGGAGGCCGCGATCCGCTTGACGGTCTCCTGGCTGATCGCGGTGTCCGCCGGGACGGGGAACTCCGGGCCGGTGGCCTGGTTCTCCTCCTCCTGCGGGGCGGCCGGCGCGGTCGCCTCGCGGACCTCGGTGAAGACCTTCTCCAGCTGGCCCTGGTAGTCCTGCAGGACCTGCTCGGCCTCCTCCAGGGTGATGTCGCCGCGACCGATGAGGGACTCGGTGTAGAGCTTGCGCACCGAGCGCTTCTTGTCGATCAGGTCGTACATCAGCGGCTGGGTGAAGGACGGGTTGTCGGCCTCGTTGTGACCGCGGCGGCGGTAGCAGATGAGGTCGATGACGACGTCCTTGTTGAACGCCTGGCGGAACTCGAAGGCGAGCCGCGCGACGCGGACCACGGCCTCCGGGTCGTCGCCGTTCACGTGGAAGATCGGCGCCTCGATCATGCGCGCGACGTCGGTGGAGTACATCGACGAGCGCGAGGACTCCGGGGCGGCGGTGAAGCCGACCTGGTTGTTGATCACCACGTGCACGGTGCCGCCGGTGCGGTAGCCGCGCAGCTGCGACATGTTCAGGGTCTCCGCGACGACGCCCTGGCCGGCGAAGGCCGCGTCGCCGTGGAGCACGACCGGCATGACGGTGAAGTCCGTGCCGCCCTTGCCGATGACGTCCTGCTTGGCACGGGCGATGCCCTCGACGATCGGGTCGACCGCCTCCAGGTGCGAGGGGTTCGCGGCCAGCGAGACGGTGATCTGCTCGCCGTCCAGGCCGGTGAAGGTGCCCTGGGCGCCCAGGTGGTACTTCACGTCGCCGGAGCCGTGCATCGACTTCGGGTCGAGGTTGCCCTCGAACTCGCGGAAGATCTGCGCGTACGACTTGCCGACGATGTTGGCCAGCACGTTCAGCCGGCCGCGGTGGGCCATGCCGATGACGACCTCGTCCAGCCGCGATTCGGCGGCGGCGTCGATGACGGCGTCGAGGAGCGGGATGACGGACTCGCCGCCCTCCAGGGAGAAGCGCTTCTGGCCGACGTACTTCGTCTGCAGGAAGGTCTCGAAGGCCTCCGCGGCGTTGAGGCGGCGCAGGATGCGCAGCTGCTCGTCGCGCTCGGGCTTGGTGTGCGGGCGCTCGACGCGGTCCTGGATCCACTTGCGCTGCAGCGGGTCCTGGATGTGCATGAACTCGATGCCGACGGTGCGGCAGTACGAGTCGCGCAGCACACCGAGGATGTCGCGCAGCTTCATCAGCGACTTGCCGGCGAAACCGCCGACGGCGAAGTCACGCTCCAGGTCCCACAGGGTGAGGCCGTGCTCGGTGATGTCGAGGTCGGGGTGCTTGCGCTGCTTGTACTCCAGCGGGTCGGTGTCGGCCATGACGTGGCCGCGGACCCGGTAGGAGTGGATCAGCTCGAAGACGCGGGCGGCCTTGGTGACGTCGTCGTCGTGGCTGGCGTCGATGTCCTTGAGCCAGCGGACCGGCTCGTAGGGGATGCGCAGCGCCTTGAAGATGTCGTCGAAGAAGTTGTTCTCGCCCAGCAGGAGCTGGTTCATGATGCGCAGGAACTCGCCCGACGCCGCACCCTGGATGACCCGGTGGTCGTAGGTGCTGGTCAGCGTCATGACCTTGGAGATGCCCAGCTTGTTCAGGGTGTCCTGCGAGGTGCCCTGGAACTCGGCGGGGTAGTCCATGGAGCCGACGCCGAGGATCACCGACTGGCCGGGCATCAGGCGCGGCACCGAGTGGACGGTGCCGATGCCGCCGGGGTTGGTGAGCGAGACGGTGACGCCGGAGAAGTCGTCCATCGTCAGCTTGCCGATGCGGGCGCGGCGGACGATGTCCTCGTAGGCCTGCCAGAACTCGAAGAAGTTGAGGGTCTCGGCCTTCTTGATGGCCGCGACGACCAGCTGGCGGTCGCCGTTGGGCTTGACCAGGTCGATGGCGAGGCCCAGGTTGACGTGGTCGGGCTTGACCAGCGTCGGCTTGCCGTCCTTCTCCGCGAACGACCAGTTCATCGCGGGCATGATCTTCAGCGCCTGCACCATGGCGTAGCCGATGATGTGCGTGAAGGAGACCTTGCCGCCACGGGCGCGCTTGAGGTGGTTGTTGATGACGATGCGGTTGTCGAACAGCAGCTTCACCGGGACGGCGCGCACGGACGTGGCCGTGGGCAGCTCCAGCGAGGCGTGCATGTTCTTCGCCACGGCCGCGGAAGGGCCGCGCAGCGTCACGTACTCGGGTCCCTGGGCAGCCTCGGTGGCCGGGGCGGCCTTGGCCGTCGGCTGCGGCTGCGCCGGAGTGGGCTTCTCGACGGCGGGCTTCGCGGGGGCCGGAGCGGCCGGAGGCGCTGCGGGGGCCGCCTGAGGCTGGCCCGAGGCGACTGCGGAACCCGTATCCGCTCCCGGCTTGTAATCGGCGAAGAAGTCCCACCAGGCTCGGTCCACCGAGTTCGGGTCCTGGAGGTACTGCTGGTAGATCTCATCGACAAGCCACTCGTTAGGCCCGAAGCCCGCGGCAGGGCCCTGGCCCTGCCCATCGGTTTCGGTCGGGACGCTCGAGCTACTGGGGTGTGGCGACACGGCGGCAACCGCCCTCTTCCGCTTCACAAGGTGATGGACAGCGGAAATAAAGGCTACGCCTACCTGAGCGTTTCCCGCAGGCGGGGAGGCCAGTCGTCGCCTAAGTCACATCGGAAAGGCGGTTTCGGGGCGGAGTTTGGCGGGAATGGGGACCTGAATCGACTGGTCCGGTTGCCTCTGGCAACGTCCGCCCTGGCGGGAGCGTCAAGCCGACGCCGTCGCCGACCCTGGGAGGGTGACGCGGATCCGGCAGCCGCGGGGGGACTCGGCCACCGCGATGCGTCCGCCGTGGAGGTCCACCGCCCAGCGCGCGATCGCCAGTCCCAGCCCCGTCCCGCCGTCGCCCGGTCCCGCGGTGCCGCGGTTGAACCGCTCGAAGACGCGGGTGCGCTCGGCCTCGGGTATGCCGGGGCCCTCGTCCAGGACCTCCAGGTCGAGGCTGCCCGGACCGGTGCCGCGCCGGGCCCGGACGGTGACCCGGCCGCTGGGCGGGCTGTGCTTGACGGCGTTGTCGATCAGGTTGGCGACCACCTGGTGCAGCCGCTCCGCGTCCGCGTACGCGGTCAGCTCCGGCGGTGAGACGTCCAGGTGGAGGTGGACGTCTTTGCGCGCCCGGCCGCCGTGCGCCCTGGCGTCCTTCAGGCCGAGGCCGGCCGTCTTGATCACGGCCGACAGGTACGGCCAGACCTCGAAGCGCTTGGCGTCCAGCGGCACGATGCCGTTGTCCAGGCGGGAGAGGTCCAGAAGGTGGGCGACGAGCAGGCTCAGCCGCTCCGCCTGCTGCAGCGCGGTGCGCATCGTCTCCGTGTCGGCCTCGGAGACCCCGTCGACGACGTTCTCCAGGACCGCACGGAGCGCCGCGATCGGGGTGCGCAGCTCGTGTGAGACGTTCGCCACCAGCTCCTTGCGGTGCCGGTCGACGGCCTCCAGGTCGGCGGCCATCCGGTTGAAGGTCTCGGCCAGTTCGCCGACCTCGTCGCGGCGCACCGCGGTGACCCGCCGGCTGTAGTCGCCGCGCACCATGGCGCTGGCGACCGAGGTCATCTCGCGCAGCGGCGCGGTCAGCCCGTGCGCCACCAGCTGCGAGATCAGCAGCGAGGCGATGATCGAGAAGATGGTGATGATCCGGATCTCGGTCGCGGAGTGCATCGCCACGAAGATCAGGCCCGTGGTGATCAGCACGGAGGCGAGCACCAGGTACTGCAGCGCCGCCTTGATCGACCGGAAGGGGTCGTACGGCCTCAGCGCGGCCCAGGCACGTTCCCGCAGCTTCGGCGGGCGCGGCGCGCTGTAGGGGCTCACGGCGTGGGCGTCTCGAGCGCGTAGCCGACGCCGTGCACGGTACGGATGCGCTCCGCCCCGATCTTCCGCCGCAGCGCCTTGACGTGGCTGTCGACGGTGCGGGTGCCGGAGGCGTCCGCCCAGTCCCAGACCTCGGCGAGCAGCTGCTCCCGGGAGAGCACCGCGCGCGGCTGCTGGGCCAGGCAGACCAGCAGGTCGAACTCGGTCGGGGTGAGGTGCACGTCGGCGCCCCGGACCCGGACCCGCCGCTGGGCGTTGTCGATCTCCAGGTCGCCGAGCTGCATGTTGGCGCCGCGCGGGTCGCGGGCGGCGATCGTGGCGCGCTCCACGCGGCGCAGCAGCACGTGCACCCGGGCGACCAGCTCGCGCAGCGAGAAGGGCTTGGTCATGTAGTCGTCGGCGCCCACGCCGAGCCCGACCAGCATGTCGGTCTCGTCGTCGCGGGCGGTCAGCATCAGCACCGGGACCGGCCGCGAGGCCTGCACGCGGCGGCAGACCTCCAGGCCGTCGTACCCGGGGAGCATGACGTCGAGGACGAGGAGGTCGGGCTGCCAGGAGGCGGCGGTCTCCACGGCGGCGGGGCCGTCGCCCGCGGTGCGGACCTGGAAGCCCTCGGCCCGCAGGCGTGCCGCGATGGCGTCGGCGATCGTCGCGTCGTCCTCCACCACCAGCACGCGGCGCTGCGCACCGGGGGTGGCCGCCACCGCTGCGGCGTCGGCGGTCGTCGGCTGTGTGCTGTCCATGTGGGGTCCCCCATGGTCGTTTGCGTTGCGCAGCAGCGTACGGGGCGGGACGGCGACGCGGCTATGCGGGTTTGATTGCCAGGTGCACGACATCCGGAACGCCCCGATTCACCGGGATCTCGATGGTCCGGACCTGCGTGAACTGCGCCGACCTCAAGGCGTCGTCGAACGCGGCGGACGGCTGCGCAGACCATACCGCCAGTACGCCGCCGGGTTCGAGCCGCTCCCTGCAGGCCGCCAGACCCTCCGGTCCGTACAGCCCCCCGTTGCCCTCGGTGACCGTCCAGTCGGGGCCGTTGTCGATGTCCAGGCACAGCGCGTCGTACGTCACGTCCGCCTCCCGCACGTACGCCACCAGATCGCCCTCGACGACGCTCACCCGCGGGTCCTCGAGCGCGTGCTCGGAGAAGTCCGCCAGCGGGCCCGCGTGATGCCAGTCGATCACCGCCCGCTCCCGCTCGGCCACCGCGATCCGCGCCCAGCGCGGCTCGGCCGCCGCCCGCGCGAGCGAGAAGCCCACCCCGAGGCCGCCGATCAGCACCGACAGCTCCGCCCGGTCCGCCGGGAGGGCGTCCAGCGCCGCGTCGACCAGCAGCCGTTCCGAGCGGCCGTCGGAGGTGTCCATCAGGAAGGTGCCGTTGGCGATGATCTCGTAGCGGCCGCCCCTGCGCCGGAGCGCGACCTCCCCGTACGGCCCGTCACGACGGTCGAGCGTGACGGGCCGTTCCTCTTCGTTCGCGTCCATGGACCCAGGGTAATGAGATGACCCCTCCGGGCCGGACGGGGTTTTTCACCCGCAGCCGCCCGGGGCCGGCCCCCGGACGGCCACCAGCGCGACGCCGCCCGCGAAGAGGACGGCGGCGGTTGCCCAGGCCGCGGGCTGGGCGCCCGGCTGCATCGACCAGGCCCACACCGCGGCCGCCCCGCCCGGGGTGCGGGGAGCCGCGAGGTAGACGCTGCCGCCGTAGAGCACGGGCGGCAGCCAGCTCAGCCGGGCACCCAGGACGGCGGCGCCCGCGGCCGCGAGACCGGTGAAGCCGAGGACGCCCCGGACCATCGTCGGGGCACCGAAGCGGTCCGGGTCCCCGGGGACCGCTGCGCCCAGCCAGAGCACCGCAGGCCCGGTGAGGGCGAGCAGGTGCACGGCCCGCCACCGCCACCAGGGCAGCGGGGCGCCACGGTCCACTTCCCCGGAGTGGGTGTGGAGGGAGATCCCGGTGACGGCCGCCGCGAGGACCGGGGCGAGGACGACCACCGGGACGCGGGCGCCGGTGTCGAAGAACGGCCGGCTGACCAGCCAGTCCGCGCCCCAGCGGGAGGCGGCGAAGAGGACGGCCAGCGCGGCGGCGGCGCCGGGCAGACCGCGTGAGCGGACATAGAGGGGCAGAAGGGTTGGCGTCATCGTGAGGGCTCCTCGACGGGTCCGGTGGGGGTCACGGCGCCGGGACCCCGCCGACGTCGCAGGCCCGGACGCCGGCCAGGTAGCGGCCGAACCAGGCACGGCGGTCGGCGGCCGTCATGGCGCGCAGGCGCTGCGCCGCCGCCCGCGCGAGGCGGTTCTCGGCCTGGCCGGCGGGGAAGAGGGGACGCCCGAGGCGCAGCCACTCCTGGGCGGCGTACTCGTTGGCGTAGGCGCGGTCTCCGGCTCGGTCCCCCTCGCATGCGGCCGAGGAGGAGACCGCGTACACGAGGTCCCGGTAGAGCATGCCGTCGTCGCCCAGGCGGCCTCGGAAGACGCCGCCGTACAGCTGGAACCGGACCTCCCCGGGCGGCGCCGTCTCCGACGATCCCCCCTCGCGGTACCGGACGGGCGCCCCCGGGGCGCCGTCCAGCCGGGCGTCGACGCGGTCCACCACCGCGCGCACCGCGGGCAGGGCCGAGCCGTGCGCCGCGCGGACGCACACCGTGGGGGTGCCCCGGTCGCAGACGAGCGCGGACGCGGCGGGGTCGGGCCGCCACAGGTCCGCGCCGCTCCGGTACAGGACGGACGCGGCCGCGACGGCGACGACCAGCGGCAGGACGGCGAGCACCCGCCGCCTGGCGTGACCGGCCAGCAGCGCGGCGGCGGCCGTTCCGGCGAACCACACCGCCGCGAGAGGGGCGGCCCACCACACCGGGGCGTCACCGGAGGGGCCGGCGTACGCGGGGCTGAGTACCGTGGCCCCCGACTCGCCGTAGGCGCCGATGCCGAGCAGCAGATACCCGGCGACCGCGAGCAGCGGTGCCGCGAAGCGCCAGGGCAGTGCCCGCCCCGCCGCGAAGCCGAGCGCGCCCAGGGCCCCGAGCGCCACCGCGTCCGCGGCCGGCCGGTCCCACGCGGGGTGCCCGTGGGACGCGTACGGAAGGACCAGCGCCAGGCACACGCCGACCGCCGCCAGATAGCCCAGCACCGGCCAGGCCATCGACGGCAGGGCCGCGACCAGCGCCCTGCGCAGCGGCGGCCGCGCGGCCGAGGCGAGCAGGTCGCCGGTGCCGCGCCGCCGCTCGCGGCCGCCCTGCCAGCAGCCGGCGGCGAGGGCGAGCGGACCGCCGAGGAGCAGGCCCGCCTCACGCAGCGCGCCGTGGAGCACCGCCCAGTCGTCACCCAGCGAGTACCGCCTGGCCAGGACGGTGACGAGGACGCCGCCGGCCACGGCGGCCCCCGTCCACGCCCCGAAGCCGCGGAGCAGCTCGGTGCGGTGGACACGGTGAACGCGGTGGACACGGGGCGCGGCGGGAGGCGCCGGGGGAGCGGTGGCCAGGGTGCCCGGGGCGCTCATACGGCGGCCTCCCGGACGCCGGAGGCCGCACCGCGGTGACGGCGCAGCGCCGCCGTGTAGCCGCGTTCGATCGGGCTGTCCCCGGCCGCGTCGTCGTCCCCGGCCGCGGCCAGCTCCGCCGCGGTGCCGCGGAAGGCGGTCCGTCCGCCGTCGAGCAGCGTCACCTCCGTGCAGGCGGTGGCCACGTCCTCGACGAGATGGGTGGAGACCAGGACGGTCGCCGTGGCGCCCACTTCCCTGAGCAGGGCGCGGAACTGCACCCGCTGTTCCGGGTCGAGACCGGCGGTCGGCTCGTCGAGCAGCAGCAGGTCGGGGTCGTTGACGATGGCCTGGGCGATGCCGACCCGGCGCACCATGCCGCCGGACAGGGTCCTGATCCTCACGTCGGCGCGCCCGGCGACGCCGACCCGCTCCATCGCGCGGTCGACGGCCGCCGGCACCGCGGCCTTGGGCATCTCCTTCAGCCAGGCCACGTACGCCACGAACTCGCGCACCGTGAAGCCCGGGTAGTAGCCGAACTCCTGCGGCAGGTAGCCCAGGCGCCGCCGGATCGCGGTGCGTCCGGCCTGCGTCGCCGGGTCGTGGCCCAGCAGCTCCAGGCGGCCCGACCGGTACCCGGCCACGGTGGCGAGCACCCGGATCAGCGAGGTCTTCCCGGCGCCGTTGGGCCCGAGCAGTCCGTGGACCCCGCGCCCGACGCGCAGGTCGAGGGCGTCCAGGGCGGTGGTCCGGCGATGTCTCACGGTCAGACCGTCGAGGGAGACGGTCGGCTCGGTCGTCATGGGCGCTCCAGGTGGTCGAAAGCGGTACGGCGAAGGGTCAGGAGAAGGGCGCAGGCGGCGCCGGCCGCGGCCCAGGCGGGCTGCGCGGCGGGGGAGAGCAGCAGGGGCGCGGACCCGGTCGGGAGCCCGCAGAGGACGACGGCGCACAGCCAGCCGGCCGTCACCACGGCGGCGGCCCGGTGGCAGCCGGTCCAGCTGCCCAGCGCGAGCGTGGCCCCGGTCAGCACGAGCCCCGGCAGCAGCCACGCCACCGCGGCGCCCGTGCCCGCCAGGACGCCTCCGGCGGCGGTCAGCAGCGGCACGCACACCGCCAGCACGGCTGCGGTGCGCGTGAGCAGCAGCCGCAGCCCCCCGGAGGGCGTCGACGCGGCCAGTTCGTGGGCCGGGTCGCCGTACCTCCCGTACGCGAGGGCCACGCCCACCGGCGGCAGCGCCGGGGCGAGCACCAGAAGCCAGGGGCGTCCCTGCGGCGCCCCGCCCAGACGCGTCAGGGCCACGGCCACCGCCAGCGTCAGCAGCACCGACGCCACCCAGGCCGGACGCAGCGTGCGCGCGGACCGGACGGCGGCGCGCCAGGGCCGGGCCCCGGCCGCCCGCGCGAGCGGCGGTTCCGGGGCGGGCACGCTGCCCGTGGCCGCGGTGAGCACCGCGGCCCGGACCCCGGAGAGGACCGCTCCGCCCTCGCCCGCCCTGGCCAGCGAGGAGATCCGGGCGGCGCAGGCCGCACAGGACTCCAGGTGCTTGTCCACCGACCAGGCGGCGGGGTCGGCGAGCGTGCCGTCGGCGTAGGCGGCGGCCGTGCCGTCCGGCACGTGCCAGCCGGTCCGGTCCGCCTGCGGGGTTCCGGGGGTGCGCCACGCGAGGCGTCCCCGGGCGGGGGTCAGCATGCGGCTCCTCCTGCGGTGCCGAGGGCGGCGAGGGCGGCGCGCAGTTCGCGGCGCGCCCGCGAGGCCCGGGTCTTGACGGTGCCTTCGGGTATCCCGAGCAGGCGCGCGGCCTCCCGCGTGGTGAGGCCGTCGATCACGGTCGCCCGCAGGACGGCCCGCAGTTCGGGGGAGATCCGGTCGAGCGCGGCGCCGACGTCGCCGTACTCCAGGCCGGCGAGGACGTGCTCCTCGGCGGAGGGGGTGGTGCCGGCCTCCTCCGCGGCCAGGAGGTCGCGGGTGCCGGCCCGTACCGCGGCGCGGCGGGCGTCCGCCAGCCGCCGGGCGGCGATCACCCACAACCAGCCGCCCGCGGCTCCGCCGCCGTGGGTGCCCGCCGAGCGCCAGGCCGCCATGAAGGTGTCCTGCAGCACCTCCCGGACGGTCTCCGGGTCCGGGCAGCGCCGCGTGAGCCGGGCGTGCAGCCATCCGGAATGGCGGTCGTACAGATCGGCGAGGGCCTGGGTGTCGCCCCGGGCGATCGCGCGCATCAGCGCGTCGTCCCCGGGCGGCTCATGGCTCATGGGGCGGAAGAGTCTCACGCCCCTCTATCGCCGCCGCCCCCGCGAACGGTTCTCGGGGGCGGCGGAGGAGGCGCGCACCGTGCGGCGCGGCCGATCGCTCAGAGCGAACACGGCTCGGGGAACACCAGGGGCATCAGATGCATTGAGTCTGCATAGCTCAACTTGATTGCTTAGGGAGAGATAATGGCTCAATCGTCTTCGTCGGCGTTCGCGCCGCTCACCCTGCCCGTGCTGCCCCTCGACGACTCGGTGGTCCTGCCCGGCATGGTCGTGCCGGTGGACCTGACCGACGCCGAGGCGCGCGCCGCGGTCGAGGCGGCGCAGGCCGCCCAGCGGTCCGGTCGGCCCGGACTCGGCAACAAGCCGCGGGTGCTGCTCGTTCCCCGGGTGGACGGGGACTACGCGGGCGTGGGCACGCTGGGCACCGTCGAGCAGGTGGGACGCCTGTCGGACGGCGATCCCGGTGCCGTGATCCGCACGGTGAGCCGCGTGCGCATCGGCGCCGGCACGACCGGCCCCGGCGGCGCCCTGTGGGTGGAGGGCACCGAGCTCTCCGAGACCGCACCGGCCGAGGCCCCGGGCACCGTCGCGGAGCTCATGAAGGAGTACAAGGCCCTGGCCACCAGCTGGCTGCGCAAGCGCGGCGCCTGGCAGGTCGTGGACCGCGTCCAGCAGATCGAGGACGTCTCGCAGCTCGCGGACAACGCCGGCTACTCCGGCTTCCTCACCACCAGCCAGCGCATCGAGCTGCTGGAGACCCTGGACCCGGTCGCCCGGCTGAAGCTGGCCACGCAGTGGCTGCGTGACCACCTGGCCGAGCAGGACGTCGCGGAGACCATCCGCAAGGACGTCCAGGAGGGCATGGAGAAGCAGCAGCGCGAGTTCCTGCTGCGGCAGCAGCTGCAGGCCGTCCGCAAGGAGCTGGCCGAGCTGAACGGCGACCCTGAGGACGAGGCGGACGACTACCGTTCCCGCGTCGAGGCCGCCGACCTGCCCGAGAAGGTGCGCGAGGCCGCCCTGAAGGAGGTCGAGAAGCTGGAGCGGTCCAGCGACGCGTCCCCCGAGGGCAGCTGGATCCGCACCTGGCTCGACACCGTCCTGGAGCTGCCGTGGAACACCACGACCCAGGACGCCTACGACATCCCCGGCGCGCGGGCGGTGCTGGACGCCGACCACGCGGGCCTGGAGGACGTGAAGGAGCGCATCACCGAGTACCTGGCCGTGCGCAAGCGCCGCAACGACCGCGGTCTCGGGGTCGTCGGCGGCCGCCGCGGAGGCGCGGTGCTGGCCCTGGTGGGCCCGCCCGGCGTCGGCAAGACCTCGCTCGGCGAGTCCGTGGCCCGCGCCATGGGGCGGAAGTTCGTGCGGGTCTCGCTCGGCGGCGTCCGCGACGAGGCGGAGATCCGCGGCCACCGGCGCACCTACGTCGGCGCGCTGCCCGGCCGCCTGGTGCGCGCCATCAAGGAGGCCGGGTCCATGAACCCGGTGGTCCTGCTGGACGAGATCGACAAGGTGGGCTCCGACTACCGCGGCGACCCGGCCGCGGCCCTGCTGGAGGTCCTGGACCCGGCCCAGAACCACACCTTCCGGGACCACTACCTGGAGGTCGAGCTGGACCTGAGCGACGTGGTGTTCCTCGCCACCGCCAACGTCCTGGAGGCCATCCCCGAGCCGCTGCTGGACCGCATGGAACTGGTGCGGCTGGACGGCTACACCGAGGACGAGAAGGTCGTCATCGCCCGTGACCACCTGCTGCCGCGCCAGCGCGAGCTGGCCGGGCTCGGCGAGGACGAGGTGACGGTCGACGACGCGGCCCTGCGCAAGCTGGCCGGGGAGTACACCCGCGAGGCGGGCGTGCGCACCCTGGAGCGTTCGATCGCCCGCATCCTGCGGAAGGTCGCGGCCAAGCACGAACTCGGCGAGCGCGAGCTGCCGTTCACGGTGACCCCGCAGGACCTGCGCGACCTCATCGGGCGGCCGCACCACGTGCCGGAGTCGGCGCAGGACCCGCAGGAGCGGCGCACGGCGGTGCCCGGCGTGTCCACCGGCCTGGCGGTGACCGGCGCGGGCGGCGACGTCCTCTACATCGAGGCGTCGCTGGCCGACCCGGAGACCGGCGGCAGCGGGCTGCAGCTCACCGGGCAGCTGGGCGACGTGATGAAGGAGTCCGCGCAGATCGCGCTCTCCTTCCTGCGCTCGCACGGCGCCGAACTGGAGCTGCCGGTCGGCGACCTGAAGGAGCGCGGCGTCCACCTCCACGTCCCCGCGGGCGCGGTCCCCAAGGACGGCCCGAGCGCGGGTGTCACCATGACCACCGCGCTGGCCTCGCTCCTGTCGGGGCGGCGGGTCCGCACCGACGTGGCGATGACCGGCGAGGTGTCGCTGACCGGGCGCGTGCTGCCGATCGGCGGCGTCAAGCAGAAGCTGCTGGCGGCGCACCGCGCCGGGATCACCACCGTGGTGATCCCCAAGAGGAACGAGGCGGACCTGGACGACGTCCCCGCCGAGGTCCTGGAGAAGCTGGAGGTCCACGCGGTCTCGGACGTCCGGCACGTGCTCAAGCTGGCCCTGGAGCCCGCCGTCACCGGCGCGGACTCCGGGCTGGAAGCCCCCGTCGCGGCCTGAGTCAGGCCCTGACCGGGTGAATGGAGAGCGGCCCCTCCCACGGCCTGAGGAGGGGCCGCTCCCGTGCGTGCGGCAGCCGGCCCACGCGGCGGCGTCCGCGCGGCCGGGCCGTGCGGGGCGGGGACACCAAGCGGGGAAGGGCCCCTGGTCACGCCGTGCGTCGGCGTCTGCGAAATACTGGGGACGCTGTGTACACGGCGGCCGGATACGACAGGTTTTCACGACGGAAAGCGGGTGACGAGGTGGCCGGAACCGCCGGCTCCCCCGGGGAGGCGGACCCCGTGATGGAGGCCCTCGAACGCGAGCTCACCGTCCTGTTGCGGCGCGCCCGCGCCTCCTCCGGCGAGATGGCCCGCGAGGTCCATCCGGACCTGGAGCCCGCGGCGTACGGGATCCTCGCCAGGCTCGCCGAGACCGGTCCCGAGCGGGCCACCGTGCTCGCCGGCTACTTCGGCGTCGGCAAGGCCACGATGAGCCGTCAACTGCGCGCCCTGGAGGTGCTCGGGCTCATCCGGCGCGAACCCGACCCCGCCGACGGCCGGGCCTACCTGGTGCAGCTCACCACGGGGGGCGCCGAGCGCTTCTCACGCGTCCGCACGGCGCGCCGGGCGCGCTACGTCAGCCGGCTCAGCGGCTGGGACCGGGACGAACTGCGCGAACTGGCCCGGCTGCTGGGCCAGCTGAACGACTCGCAGGAGCAGGACGGCGCCTGATCCGCGCGGTCCTCCGCCCCGGCGCGCGGCCACGCCGCCGTCACCACTGCGCGAACACCGCGGTCGCGTCGTCGCGCGCCTTGCCGCGGGGGAA
The DNA here is from genome assembly GCF_033792805.1 of Streptomyces sp. PA03-1a. Lineage (NCBI taxonomy): Bacteria > Bacillati > Actinomycetota > Actinomycetes > Kitasatosporales > Streptomycetaceae > Streptomyces > Streptomyces sp. PA03-1a. The sequence continues at coordinate 13,310 of NZ_JARAVO010000102.1, read as the reverse complement.
GCGGGTGCCGTCCGGGTCGGCGGACTCCGCGGCGCGCACGCGCCGCAGGAGCTCCTCGGGGCCGGCCTTGCGCAGCAGTGCGAACGTGCCCTGCCAGTCCTGCTCGTGGAAGACCTCGACCAGCCGGGCGGCGCCGTCCGTCAGGGCCGCGACCGCGCGGACCCGCGAGCGCGGCCGGGTGCCCGTGACGGCGCGCTCGGCGACCGCGGGGTCCGCCGCAGCGGTGAAGAAGCCGCCCTCGGCGTTGCGCAGGGCCTCCACCGCCCGCCCGTACTCCGCGGCGGCCTCGGCACGGGCGGCCGTGCCGCGCGGCAGGGCACGCACCGCGGCGCGCAGCGCGGGCACCGGACCGGGCAGCCGGCCCAGCCGGTCGTCGCGCACGGCACCGACGTGACCTGTGGTGTCCTCGATGAGCAACACCGAGTCGGATAGCACCAGATGCTCCACGGTGTCCGCATTCCACCGGACCGCCACCACGGTCGCCTGCGGGGTGCGGCGGTGAGAAAGGTCACAGGTGCCGCGGTGCGCGTCGGCGGTGCGCAGGACGGATTCCGCGAGACACTGCGCCAGGCTCGGGGCCGCGGGCGAAACGGACAGTTCGATCATGAATCCGCCCAGCTCGGCGACGTACCAGGGGACGTCGTGACGGCATCCCGTGGGGCCGTCGGGAGGGGTGACGCCGTCCAGCAGGACCAGTGAACCGCCGCCGCCTGACGCGGGCATGGCCACCACGACGAAGTCCTCGTTGGGGCGTCCGGGGCTGCCGGGCTCGGTCGCCGTCTCGATGCGCATGCGGCCAGTCTGCAGCAGCCGCCCGGGAGAGCTGTTCGAACCCCGGGGGCGCTCGCCGGGGGTTACCGGCCAGTGAAGGTGCGCATCCTGCCAGGGCGGCGGCTCCGATGCCAGTTCCGGTCCCGGACGGCCGGGGGGCGTGCGCGTAACGATCCAGCCGGGGAGTTGAACGTCAACTTGTCGTTGCGATTCACTCGTTCGAGTGTCGGGGCGGGGGACGCACATCTGCATTCCGGGTCGGCCTGAGAAGGTCGGGACGATGCCGGGATGAGGCCAGACGTTGCCGTGCTCGGCGCTCGGCCGATGTGTCGTCATCTCGGGACCAGTGGACCAGGCGAGACGGGATAGCGAGCACCGGTGCGAACACGACGTAACCCGCGGACCAAGCGCGTACGGCAGAGACTGCTGGGCGCCCTGCTGATCTGCGCCGTCACGGTCCTGGCCGCCTCTGCCCCGGGCGTGGCCACGGGCGTGCGCGATCTGGCCGAGTCCCAGCGGCTGGTCGGCATGGCGCGGCTGGAGGCCCAGGCGGTCTCGTTGTCCCACGCCCTGGCCGACGAACGCGACGGCATGGCCGTCTTCGTGGCCGGCGGCCGCTCCACCGAGGGCGGCACGGGCGTCTCCGAGGCCCAGCGGGAGCGGGTCGACCGCCAGGTCCAGGAGGTGCTGACGACGGCGGCCGACACCGACACCGACGACGCCCCGGCCTTCGCCGACGCGACCGCCGAGGTCGTCCGGCAGCTCGGGGAACTCCCCGCCGTCCGGCAGAAGGTGCTCTCCGGCCCCGGCTCCGGCGAGGCGGCCGTCGCGGCCTACGACCCGGCGATCCGGGCGCTGAACGGGGTCGGCGCCGCCGTCGCCCGCTCGCTGCCCGCCCGCGGCGCCTCCGCCGACACCACCGCGCTGCCCGGACTCGCCCGCGCCGTCGACCAGGCTTCCGTCCAGCGCGGCCTGCTGGTCGGCGCGCTCACCGCGGGCGGCGAGGAGTCCGCCCTGGTCACTGCCGCGCAGACCGCCGCCGTCAGCGAGCGGTCCGCGCTCGCCGACTTCCGCGGCGGGGCCTCGCAGGCCGCGGTCGAGCAGTACGACCAGACGGTCACCGGCTCCGACGTCAACCAGGCCGACAAGCGCCTGAACCAGCTGCTGAACAGCTCCTCGCTGTCCGCCGCCGACCGCGCGCTCAAGCCGCGAGCGGTCCAGGCGGCGCTCTCCGCGCGGATCGACATGATGCGCGGCGTCGAGTCCTCGCTCGCCGCCGCCGCCGCCGACCGGCTCGCCGCGCTGCGGGACGACGACGTGACGGCCCTCGAACTCCACGTCGCCCTCGCCTCCGTGTGCTTCCTGCTCGTCCTCGGCGTCGGCGTCTCCACGGCCCGCTCCATCACTCGGCCGGCCGCCGCGCTGGGCCGCTTCGCCCGCGGGGACGTCCCCGCGGGCGAGCAGGTCAGGATCGTCGGCTCCGACGAGTTCGCGGCGACGGCCCGGGCGGTCAACGCGCTCCGCGCCGAGGTCGCCGGGCTGCGCGAGCGCGTCGCCGCGCAGGACGCCGAACACACCAAGCTCCAGGGCGTACGGGACGCCCTCGCCGCGGAACGCGACCTGCTGCACGGCCGGCAGGAAGCGCTCACCACGCGCCTGGGCGACCTGCAGGGCAACGTCCACGGCACCTACGTCAACCTGACGCTGCGCACCCTCGGTCTGGTCGAGCGCCAGCTCACGCTGATCGAGCGGCTGGAGGAACTGGTCCACGACCCGGACGAGCTCGCCCAGCTGTTCAAGCTGGACCACCTGGCCACCCGCATGCGCCGCAACAGCGAGAACCTGCTGCTGCTCGCCGGAGCCGAACACGGTCACGCGCAGCCCAAGCCCGTCCCGCTGGTCGACGTGGCGCGCGCCGCGGTCTCCGAGATCGACAAGTACGAGCGCGTCCGCATCCAGCAGCTGCCCGCGGGACGCATCGCCGGCTTCGCCTCCGACGACCTGAGCCACCTGGTCGCCGAGCTCCTGGAGAACGCGGCCGCGTTCTCCCCGCCGGAGACCGAGGTGGAGCTGTCCGGCTGGATGCTGGAGAGCGGCGAGCTGATGCTGTCGGTCGAGGACCAGGGCATCGGCATCCCCACGGCCCGGCTGGACGAGCTCAACGCGCTGCTGACGCAGGCCGATCCCGCGGAGCAGGCCTCCGGCGGCGAGGCCACCGGCATGGGCGTCTACGTCGTCGCCCGGCTCGCCGCCCGGCACGGCATCCGCGTCCAGCTCCGCGACGCCAAGCGCGGCGGCACCACCGCCGTGGTGGTCGTCCCCGCGGCGCTCACCGCCCCGGCGGAGGACCCGGACGGCCCGCAGACCCCCGTGGAGGCGGCCGTCGCGGGCGAGCCGTGGCAGCCGGGCACGGCGCTGCGGAGCGCACGCGACGAGCAGGCCGGGAAGGCGGAGCGGACGGCACCGGCGGCCGTGGAGCCCGTGGCGGAGCCGTCGCCCGATGAGGCGCCCGGTCCCGGGGGCGACGCCATCGAGCACGCCCGCGCCGACCAGCCCGCCCCCGCCCCGACACCGGCCCCGGAAACCGCGTCGGCACCGGGCGGAGCCGCCGAGGCGCCCGCTGCGCCGCCCGCGGCACCGGCTCCGGCCTCCGTGGAGATGCCGGACGGCGTGGCGCTGACCGCCAAGGGGCTCCCGCAGCGGGTGCCGCGGTCCACGGGGCTGTCGGGTGAACCGCAGCTCCGTGGGCGGGCCCGGCAGGGCGGCGGGGTGGACCCGGAGGAGCTGCGGCGCAAGCTCGGCGGCTTCGCCCGGGGCCTGCGCGACGGCCGGGCGGAGGCCGAGGCCGAGACGCAGGAGATCCGGCGCGGCGTGCCCGCGCCGAGGACGGCCGCGGACGCGGCCGCGGCAGAAGGCAGTTCGGGGGGACACCAACAAGTCGAAGCCGAAGGCGTCGAGGAGGCACGCGGTTGATGTCGGCCGGTACGGACACCCAGAGTGAACGGGGCCTGAGCCACGAGGCACGTAGCCTCCAGTGGCTGCTGAGCAATTTCGTGGAGGACGTGCCCGGGGTCCGCTCCGTGGCCGTCGTGTCCTCGGACGGACTGCTGCTGCTGACCTCGGAGCCCGAGGACGAGGCCGACGCGGCTGACGAAGGCGCGGAGGACGGCGCGGCCGGACGCCCCAAGGGCCCGGCGGGCACCTCCGCCGACCTGGCCACGGTGGTCTCCGGCATCGCCTCGCTGACCGACGGCGCCGCGCGCCTGATGGACGGTGGCGGCGTGCGCCAGACGGGGGTGGCGATGGAGAACGGCAGCGTGTTCGTGATGACGATCGGGGACGGTTCGCTGCTCGGCGTCCACGCGGACGCCGAGTGCGACATGAGCGTGGTGGCCTACCACATGGCCCTGTTCGTGGGCCGGGCCGGCCACGTGCTCACCCCGGCGCTCCGCACGGAGCTGCGCCAGGCGATCGAGGGGGGCCGCTGATGCGCCGTCCGGTGATCGCCGCGGCCCGGGCGGCCGCCGTCCTCCCCGTACGGGGTGCCGGGCGCAGGGCCGCCCGGGTACGCCCGTACGCGCTGACCGGCGGCCGTACGTCCTTCGGCCACGTGCTGCTGGTGGAGACCTTCGTCGCGACGATCGACGCCTCCACCGAACGCAGGGAGCTGACCTCGGGCAGCTGGGCCGAGCGCGTCATGCCGGAGATGCGGGCCATCGTGGAGCTGTGCCGCCGGATGCGCTCGGTGGCGGAGATCTCGGCGCTGCTGCGCATGCCGCTCGGCGTCGTCCGGGTGCTGCTCAGCGACCTGGCCGATCAGGGAAGGATCCGCGTGTACGGGACCGGGCACGGGCCCGGCGCCCCCGATCGCGCACTGCTGGAGAGGGTTCTCGGTGGACTTCGCAGGCTCTGACATGTCGTCCCTCGCGGAAGAAGACGGCCTGCAGGAGTGGCAGCTGGACGTGAGCCAGGCCCCCACCTCGACCAAGATCGTGGTGGCGGGCGGCTTCGGCGTGGGCAAGACCACCTTCGTCGGCACGGTCTCGGAGATCACCCCGCTCACCACCGAGGCGGTGATGACCAGTGCCAGTGAGGACATCGACGACCTCGGGTCCACCCCGGACAAGACCACCACCACGGTGGCGATGGACTTCGGCCGGATCACCCTCGACCGGGAGCTCGTGCTCTACCTGTTCGGCACCCCCGGCCAGCAGCGTTTCTGGTTCATGTGGGACGACCTGGTGCGCGGGGCGATCGGCGCCGTCGTCCTCGCCGACACCCGCCGCCTGGCCGACGCCTTCCCGGCACTGGACTACTTCGAGAGCAGCGGCCTGCCCTACGCCGTGGCGGTCAACCGCTTCGAGGGCACCACCGCCTACGACGAGATCGACGTCCGCGAGGCGCTCGCCGTGCCGGACGAGATCCCGGTGGTGATATGCGACGCCCGCGACCGCCAGTCGGTGATCCAGGTACTGCTGGCCCTGGTCAAGCAGGCCCTCGTCGCCCAGCCGGAGTAGCAGTCTTCCGGCGGGGTCGTGGGGACGCCCGCCGGACGCATCCCAGCCGCACCGTACGAGAGAGCATGCCGCCTTGCGCAAGATACTGATCGTGGGAGCCGGCCAGTCCGGGCTCCAACTGGCCCTGGGCCTGCAGTCCCGGGGATACGAGGTCACCGTCATGTCCAACCGCACGGCGGACGAGATACGCCAGGGGCGTGTCATGTCCACCCAGTGCATGTTCGGCACGGCGCTGAGCCACGAGCGCGACCTCGGCCTCGGCTTCTGGGAGGACCAGACCCCGCGGATCGAGGGCTTGGGGGTCTCCGTCGCCGCCCCCGACGGATCACGGCCCGTCGACTGGGTGGGACGGCTCGACGCGTACGCGCAGTCCGTCGACCAGCGGGTGAAGATGGCCGGCTGGCTGGAGACCTTCGTCGAGCGCGGCGGCAAGCTGGTCGTGCACGGCGTGACCGTCGGCGACCTGGACTACTTCTCCCGCGCCTACGACCTGGTGATGGTCGCGGCGGGCAAGGGCGAGCTGGTCTCCATGTTCGGCCGGGACGCCGAGCGTTCCCCGTACGACAGCCCGCAGCGTGCGCTGGCCGTCGCCTACGTGCACGGCCTCGGCCCGCGTCCGGAGCACCCCGACTTCCACGCGGTGCGGCTCAACATGGTGCCCGGCGCCGGCGAACTGATCGTGATCCCGGCGTTCACCACCTCCGGCCCCTGCGACATCCTCTTCTGGGAGGGGCTCCCGGGCGGTCCGCTCGACGTCTTCGGCGGCGTCAAGGACCCGCAGGAACACCTGCGCATCACCCTGGAGCTGATGGAGCGCCACCTGCCGTGGGAGCACGACCGCGCCCGTGACGTCGAGCTGACGGACGCCGGCGGCACCCTGGCCGGGCGTTTCGCGCCGGTGGTCCGGCACCCCGTCGCGGAACTGCCCTCCGGCGGGCTGGTGCTGGGCGTCGCCGACGTCGTTGTGGCCAACGACCCGATCACCGGGCAGGGCTCCAACAGCGCCTCCAAGTGCGCGGCCGCCTACCTCGACGCCATCGTCGAGCACGGCGACAAGCCCTTCGACCGGGACTGGATGGAGTCCGCCTTCGCCCGCTTCTGGGCCACCGCCGAGCCGGTGACCAAGTGGACCAACGCCCTCCTCGGCCCGCCGCCGGAGCACATTCTGGGCCTGATCGGTGCCGCCGGGCAACTGCCGGCGGTCGCGAACCGCTTCGCCAACGGCTTCGACGATCCGTCGGACTACGAGTCGTACTTCTACGACCCCGGGGCCACCTCCGCCTACCTGGCCTCGGCCGCCGGGGCCTGACGGCCTAGGGCCCGTCGTCACATTGCCGCCTGCCCCGCGCCGCTCCCCCAGCCGGCGCTGGGAGGTGCCCCCAGGCACGGCACTCCCCCCAGCCTTCGGCCAGGGGGAGTTGTCGAGTCGTCCGAGTAGCCCACTACGAGGACGACTCTCCGCCTTGCACCGCACTTGGGGGTACCTCCCAGCGGAGCTGGGGGAACCGCGGGGCCCGCCCTCCGGGCGGCCGACGTCAATGTGACGGCAGGCCCCAGGGGCGCCGGCGGTGCACGCCGCCGGCGCCGGACGGCCCGCCGCCCTCAGCCCCGCAGGCGCGTTCGCTGCATCGCGGCGAGCCGCAGCACCATGGCGATGCACAGCGCCCCGGCCAGGACGTAGAGCGCGGCGCCGGCCGTCTGCACCGCGGACGGGCCCGTGGTGGCGGAGGGGGAGGCGAGGAGCTGCGCCGCCACGAAGAGCAGCCACCACGAGGTCAGCAGCACACTGGTGCGCCGGGGGCGTCCGGGCGGGGAACTGGCGGCCCAGATGTCGTTGATGATCCGCTTGGGCAGGACGAAACCGACCAGCGGTATCAGCCACGCGCCCGTGGTCCAGCCGCGTCGCATCCGGTGGCCGCCGGGCGCCAGCGCCTCGGCGTTCACCCGCATCTGCCACAGCCAGCGCAGGAAGACGACTCCGGTGAGCACGAAGGCGAGATGGCTCAGACCGGTGAGGGTGACGACCTCGTCGCCACGCGCAAGGGCGGCGGCCGAGCCGCCGGCGGCGCGGTCGAGGAGCAACCGGGCGACGAGCAGCGCGGCGTTCACCAGTACGCAGGCCCCGAGCGCGGCCACGACGAGGACGGTCGTCGCCTTCGGGACGAAGACCGGCTCGCCCTCGGCCGGCCGCACGGGCGGGGACATGACGGTGGCGTCGTCGTGGGTCACGAGGCCGCAACCTATTGCCGGCCCCGCCATCCGGTCCAGTGCCGCCCGCGTCCCGGCAACCGGGCCCGGCGCGGGGCGGCCGTCCGGGCGCCCGGGGTCCCGCCTTGGCACCTCTGCGGGGCTGTGAAACGCTCGTCGTACGGGACATCTGTCCGGCGTCCGCACACAGATCCCGCACGGCCGGGCCTGGTCGTCCGCCGCAAGGCCCCTGGTCCGGGCTCCCGTACGGGAGAGGGAACAGCCATGACGACGACCGAGCACGACCGCGACGGCCACCGTGACCCCACCCTGTACCGCACCCCGGCGGACGCCGTCGCCGCGCCCGCCGAGAAGCTCGCCTACGTCGTCGGTTTCGACCCGGCCGGGGAGCGCCCGGACGCGCTGTTCACCGTCGTCACCGATCCGGGATCACCGGTGTACGGCCAGGTGGCCGCCCATGTGGAGATGCCCGACCGGGGCAACGAACTGCACCACTTCGGCTGGAACGCGTGCTCGAGCGCGCTGGCCCACGCCGGCCACCACCACGCGGCGCGGCGCTACCTGATCGTCCCGGGTCTGCGCTCCTCCCGGCTGCACGTCCTCGACACCTGCCCCGATCCCACCCGCCCGCGCCTGGTCAAGGTGGTCGAGGCCGGGGAGCTCGCCGCCGGGGCCGGTTACTCGCGGCCGCACACCCTCCACTGCGGCCCCGACGGGGTGTTCCTGTCCTGCCTCGGCGGCGCGGACGGCGCGGACGGGCCCGGCGGCGTCGCACTGCTGGACCACGAGACCTTCGGCGTGCTGCGGGCCTGGGAGAGCGAGCGCGGACCGCAGTCGCTCGCCTACGACGTCTGGTGGCACCTGCGCGAGAACATCGCCGTGACCAGCGAGTGGGGCAGCCCCTCGATGATCGAGGACGGGCTCGTGCCCGAACTGCTGCTGGACCGCCGCTACGGGCACGCGGTGCACTTCTGGGACCTGGACACGGGCCGGCACCTGCAGCGCGTCGATCTGGGGGACGAGAACCAGATGGTGCTGGAGCTGCGTCCCTCGCACGACCCCGAAGCCACCTGGGGGTTCGTGAACACCGTCGTCGACGTCGAGGACCTGTCGGCGTCGGTGTGGCTGTGGACCCGGGAGGGCGGCGACTTCACGGTCCGCAAGGTGATCACCCTGCCCGCCGAGCCCGCCCGCGCGGAGGACCTGCCCCCCGCGCTGCGGCCGTTCGGCGCCGTGCCCCCGTTGATCACCGACATCGACCTGTCGGTGGACGACCGCTGGCTGTACGTCTCCGCGTGGGGGACCGGTGACCTCCACCAGTACGACGTGGGCGACCCGCTCCGGCCGAGGCGGACCGCGTCCGTGCGGCTGGGCGGCATCACCGGCCGGCAGACGCACCCCGCCGAGCCGGACGTCCCGCTGACCGGCGGAGCGCAGATGGTCGAGCTCAGCCGCGACGGACGGCGGGTGTACGTGACGAACTCCCTCTACGCTGCCTGGGACGCGCAGTTCTACCCCGAGGGCATCGACCCGTGGATGGTCAAGCTCGACGCCGACACCTCACGCGGCGGGCTCCGCGTCGACAGCGGCTTCTTCCCGCACGGCCCGGACTTCCGGGGACTGCGGGTGCACCAGACGCGCCTGGAAGGCGGCGACGCCTCCTCGGACTCGTACTGCTACCGCCGCTGACCGCCGGGCACCGTCACCCGGCGACGTCCACGACGACCTTGCCCCGGCCCTCGCCGCGCTCGACCACGCCGTGCGCCTCGGCGGCCGTGGCCAGGGTGAAGCGGCGCGGGTCGACCAGCGGCCGCAGCGCCCCGGCCTCGGCGAGGGCGGCGGCCTCGCGCAGGATCTCGCCGTGGTGCTCGCGCCCGCGGCCGGTGAGCATCGGCAGCAGTGTGAAGACCCCGGAGTAGCTGGCACCGCGGAAGGACAGCGGCGCGAGGCTGTGGCTGCCCCAGCCGAGGGCGCTCACCACATGACCGGTGTAGGTGCGCACCGCGGTGAAGGAGGCGTCGAGCGTCTCCCCGCCGACGGTGTCGACGACGACGTCGAAGCCCTCGCCGCCGGTGTGCTCGGCGACGTAGGCGTCGACCGGGGTCGCGGTGCGGTCGATCGGGGTCGCCCCGAGGGCGGCGATGGTCTCCAGGCTGCGCGGCGAGCCGGTGGCGAAGACCTCGGCGCCGCGGGCCCGGGCGAGCTGGACGGCCACGTGCCCGATGCCGCCGGCCCCGCCGTGGACGAGCACCTTCTGTCCGCCGTGCACGCCCGCCCGGTCCACCAGCCCCTCCCAGGCGGTGATGAAGACCAGCGGGAGCGCCGCTGCCTGACGCATCGTCAGCGCGGCGGGCTTGCGGGCCAGCAGCCGGGCGTCCACGGCCGCGTACTCGGCCAGTGACCCCTGGAGGTCGCCGACCCCGCCGGTCATGCCGAAGACCTCGTCCCCGGGTGCGAGGCCGGTGACGTCCGCCCCGACCTCCTCGACGACACCGGCCAGGTCGAGGCCGAGCACGGCGGGCGGCCGGATGCGGGCGTGGGCGGCCTTCCCGGCACTGATCTTGGTGTCCAGGGGGTTCACCCCGGAGGCCGCGATCCGGACCAGCGCCTGGCCGGGGCCGGGTGCGGGGGTGCGGATCGCGCCGAGGACGAGGGGGCTGCCGAACTCTTCCAGCAGGTCCGCGCGCATGGTGGTGGCCACCGGGGGGCGGGAGGAGGTCATCGGATGTCCTTTCGAACGGACAGGTCTGTTTGATTCGGGTCGAAGGAACGCCCTCGTCCTCATGGTGCGGACGAGGGCGGGGCCGGGATCAGACGGTGGGCGGGCAGGCCCGCTCGACCGCGGCCCGCGCCGCGGCCTTGGCTGCGGCCGGCATCGCCGGGTCCTGTTCGAGCTTGCCCGCGGCCAGGGTGCCGTCGACGAGCAGGGTCAGCTGCAGTGCCAGCTCGTCGGGGTCCGCGGCGCCGGCCGCCTCGGCCAGCCCGCGCACCCATGCCCGCACGGCCTGCTTGTGCGTCAAGGTCACCTCGTGCGGCAGGCTGCCCGGCTCGCTCTCCGCGGCGGCGTTGATGAAGGGGCAGCCGTGGAAGCCGTGGCGCTCGTACGAGGCGGAGACGGCGTCGAACAGGCCCACCAGTTGCTCGCGGGGATCGTCCCCGGCCGCCAGCGCGGCGGCGCGCAGCCTGCCCCGCCAGGAGTCGTCGACCCTGCGCAGGTACGCGGCGGCCAGTTCGTCCTTGGAGGGGAAGTGGACGTAGAGCGTGGACTTGGCCACGTCCGACTCGGCGATGATCCGGTCGATCCCCACGCCGCGCAGGCCGTGCGCGGCGAACAGTGCCTCGGCCGTGGTCAGTATGCGCTCGCGCGCCGGGGGGCGCTTCGCCGTCGTGGGCATGGTGCTCACCGTGGTCCTCGCCGGGGCCCGGCGGGCCCCTCACGGCAAAACTAACAGACAGGTCTGTCCGATGCCGCTGAGGTCCTGGTCACACCGCGGCCTCAGGAGTTCGAGGCGCCGCCGAGCGGAGTCGGGTCGTGGGCCGACTTGGGGGCGACGGGGGAGATGTAGTGCTTCATCGACGGGTCGTCGGAGTCCGGCCGGACGGCGCCGAGGACCGGGTTGGCGGCGATCGGGGAGATCTTGACGAAGCCACCCGGGCGAGGGGCCTGGATGACCATGCCGTTGCCGATGTACATCGCCACGTGGGTGGCGCCGGGGAAGTAGACCACCAGGTCGCCGGGGCGCAGCAGGTTCAGCGGGACGTGCGGCAGCTGCTTCCACTGCTCCTGGCTGGTGCGCGGGATGGTGGTGCCCGCGTGCTCCCAGGCCTGTGAGGTCAGGCCCGAGCAGTCGTACGCCTTCGGGCCCTCGGCACCCCAGACGTAGGGCTTGCCGATCTGGGCGTAGGCGAAGCTCAGCGCCCGGTTGCCGGCCTTCGACGGCGCGAGTGCCGTGCTGCCGAGCCGGCCGGACCGCAGGAAGGCCGCCTGCGCCTGGTCGATGCCCTGCTGCTCCAGCTGCTGGAGGTCCTCGATCTGGGCGCCGGTCAGTCCGGCGAGGATCCGTTCGACGTCGGCCAGCTGCCGCTCGATGTCCTCCTTGGCCTCGCGCTGCTTCTCCTCCAGCTGCTCCGAGCCGTCCAGCGCGTGCTGCTGGGCCCGGTTGAGCGCGGCGATCCGCTTCTCGCCGTTCTCCAGCTGGGCGACGAGCTCGGCCTGGCTGCCGGCGGCGCGGTCGAGCATGTGCCCCTGGGTGAAGGCGTCCTGCGGGTCGTTGCTGAGCAGCAGGTTGAGGTACGGGGAGACGCCACCGGACTTGTACTGTTCCCGCGCCAGCTGCCCGGCCAGGGCGCGGGCGTCACTGAGCGCGGTGCGCTCCTCGGCGAGCTGGTGGTCGAGGCGGTCGGCCTTGCTCTGGTTCTCCTCGAGCTCGGCCTTGGCCTGGTCGTAGGTCTCGGTGGCCTGCTCGGCCTTGTGGTAGAGGTCCTGCAGCTGCTCCAGCAGCACGACGAGCGTCCGGTCGTCCGGCGCCGGATCGTCGGGAGCGGCGTAGGCCTGGGCGGGGATCCCGAGCGCCGCGGCGGCCAGCAGCGTCCCGCAGACGAGTGCCCTGCGCACCCACTCCTTGGGCCGGTGTGCTGCTGACATCCCGTCACCTCCGCCTGTTCCACCGATACCTGCGGGTAGATCCTTACATGATCGGGTCGGCTACGACAGAGGGACGGGCCGGAACGGGCGGCTCCGCCGGTCGCGGAGCCACCCGTTCGTCCGGCGTCATCCGAAATAGGTGTCGAAGTTCCGCTGGAATTCCCAGTTGCTGTACTTGTCCCAGTTCACGGACCAGGTCATCAGGCCGCGCAGCGCGGGCCAGGTGCCGTGGGTGGCGTAGCCGCCGCAGTTGACCTGCCGGGTAAGGCAGTCGAGCGCCTTGTTCACCTCGGCCGGGGTGGTCCAGCCGTTGCCCGCGTTGCTGCTGGCGGGCAGGCCGACGGCCACCTGCGACGGGGAGAGCGGCGGGAACACCCGGGAGGTGTTGCCCGCGACCGGGAAGCCGGTGAGCAGCATGTCGGTCATGGCGATGTGGAAATCGGCGCCGCCCATCTGGTGGTACTGGTTGTCCAGTCCCATGATCGGCCCGGAGTTGTAGTCCTGGACGTGAAGGAGCGTCAGGTCGCCGCGCAGGGCGTGGATCACCGGCAGGTACGCGCCGGCCCGCGGGTCCTGGGCGCCGTTCGGGCCGGGGCCGTAGAACTGGTACCCGAGCTGGACGAAGAAGGTCTCGGGGGCCATGGTCAGCACGAAGGCGCCGCCGTACCTGGCCTTGAGGGTCTTCAGCGCGGAGATCAGGTTGACCACGACCGGGGTCGTCGGGTTCCTGAAGTCGGTGTCACCGGCGTTGAGGGAGAGCGAGTGGCCCTCGAAGTCGATGTCGAGGCCGTCCAGTCCCCAGGTGTCGATGATCTTGCCGACGGAGCTGACGAAGGCGTCGCGGGCGGCGGTGGTGGTGAGCTGGACCTGGCCGTTCTGGCCGCCGATGGAGATCAGCACCTTCTTGCCCTGCGCCTGCTTGGCCTTGATCGCGGCCTTGAACTCCGCGTCGGACTCCACGTTCGGGCACTCGGCGACCGGGCAGCGGTTGAAGCGGATGTCGCCGGAGGTGGTGGAGGTGGGCTCGCCGAAGGCGAGGTCGATGTAGTCCCAGCTCGCGGGGACGTCTGCCATGCGGACGTAGCCGGAGCCGTTGGCGAAGCTGGAGTGCAGGTAGCCCACGAGGGCGTGGGAGGACGGCGTCGGATCGGTCGGGGTGGGGGTCGGCG
>NZ_JARAVO010000101.1:0-31432 GCF_033792805.1 Streptomyces sp. PA03-1a | reverse complement strand
GGAATTGGCCGCCGGGAGGGTACTGACAAAGCGGGGCGGGCCAGGTAGCGTCACGGAAGGTCCACATCCTGTGGACTAGACCTCATTCCTTTACTCGGATCGTCCGGCACGTTCCTGCCGGTGAAGGGACCACTGCACCATGGCTACTGTCACTTTTGACAAGGCGACCCGGATCTACCCCGGGACCGAGCGCCCCGCCGTCGACGCGCTGCAGATCGACATCGCGGACGGCGAGTTCCTCGTCCTCGTCGGCCCCTCGGGCTGCGGAAAGTCGACCTCGCTCCGCATGCTGGCCGGCCTGGAGGACGTCAACGCCGGCGCCATCCGGATCGGTGACCGGGACGTCACCCACCTGCCGCCCAAGGACCGGGACATCGCCATGGTGTTCCAGAACTACGCGCTCTACCCGCACATGACCGTCGCGGACAACATGGGCTTCGCCCTGAAGATCGCGGGCGTCAACAAGGCCGACATCCGCAAGCGGGTCGAGGAAGCCGCCAAGATCCTGGACCTCACCGAGTACCTGGGCCGCAAGCCCAAGGCGCTCTCCGGTGGTCAGCGCCAGCGTGTGGCGATGGGCCGCGCGATCGTCCGTGAGCCGCAGGTCTTCCTCATGGACGAGCCGCTGTCCAACCTGGACGCCAAGCTCCGCGTCCAGACCCGTACGCAGATCGCCTCGCTGCAGCGCCGCCTCGGCACCACCACGGTCTACGTCACCCACGATCAGACCGAGGCCATGACCATGGGCGACCGCGTGGCGGTCCTCAAGGACGGTCTGCTGCAGCAGGTCGACACCCCGCGCCACATGTACGACCGGCCGGCCAACCTCTTCGTCGCGGGCTTCATCGGCTCCCCGGCGATGAACCTGGTCGAGGTGCCGATCACCGACGGCGGCGTGAAGTTCGGCAACTCCGTGGTGCCGGTCGAGCGCGACGCGGTGCAGGCCGCGGCGGACAAGGGCGACCGCACGGTCACCGTCGGCGTCCGCCCGGAGCACTTCGACATCGTCGACGGCGAGGGCTCGGGCCTGTCGAAGGACGAGCCGGCCGGTCTGGCCGTCACGGTGAACGTCGTCGAGGAGCTGGGCGCGGACGGTTTCGTCTACGGCTCGGCCGAGGTCGGCGGCGAGCACAAGGACCTGGTCATCCGCGTCGGCGGCCGCCAGGTGCCGGAGAAGGGCTCCGTGCTGCGCGTCGTGCCGCGCGCCGGCGAGAGCCACGTCTTCTCCACCTCCACCGGTGAGCGACTGAGCGACTGAGCCACTGAGCGACCGAGCGGGCGGGTGACCGGGCGCCCGGTCCCCGACCGCCCGCGGACACACCCGGCCCGGCCCCCGCGCAAGGGGGGCCGGGCCGCGGCCGTTCCCGGGGCCGAAACCCCCCGCATTTCCGGTCATACAATGGCGTTTCGACCATGTTCGTCAATGCGCCCGTAGTCGATCAAGGGGCATTCATCACTCATCAGAGTGGCTAAATGTCGCCAAATCATCACTCCTCGCTACCATCACTGCCGTGAACCAGGTAGCCCGCCGCATCGGCAAGTCACTCGCCCTCGTCCTCCCGGTCGTCCTCGTGCTCTCCGGCACCCTCGCCGTCACCCGCGTCCCGTGGGCGACGTCGGCGTCCGACGCCCAAGTCCTCACCGCCTCGCACCAGAAGGAGGCGGCGTCCCAGCGGTCGGCCCCGCAGGAGGTGCTCCGCCGCAAGCTGCTGGGCGAGCTGCAGGAGAAGAACCCCGGCATCGCCCTGACGCACCTGCAGCGCGAGATGAACGAGCGGCCTTCGCTGGCGCAGTACTGCGGTTCGATCGCCCGGTCCCTGGGCCGTGCCGCGGTCGCCAAGTACGGCTCGGTGCACCGCGCCCAGGCCTGGTCGCGGCCGGTCTGCGACACCGCCTTCGCGACGGGCGTGGCCTCGCTCGGATGACCCGACGCGCGGGTCGCGTAGGGTGCGCCCATGACCGGCACGCCCGCGACCTCCCCGGCGGTGACCCAGGCCGTCCTCCTCGCCGGAGGACAGGGCTCCCGCTTGAGGCCCTACACCGACACCCGCCCCAAGCCGATGATCGAGATCCCCGGAACCGGGATCCCGATCATCGGCCATCAACTTGCCTGGCTGGCCGCCGAGGGCGTCACCGACGCCGTGATCTCGTGCGGCCATCTCGCTGAGGTCCTCCAGGAGTGGCTCGTCGACGCGGCGGCCGACCTGCCGCTGCGGGTGACCACGGTCGTCGAGCGCGAACCGCTCGGCCGCGGCGGCGGCCTGAAGCACGCCGCGGCCTCCCTGCCCCGGCCCCAGGAGCCCTGGTACGCCACCAACGGCGACATCTGGACGCGCTTCTCGCTGCGGGAGATGGCCGCCTTCCACATCGAGCGGGCCGCGGTCGCCACGCTGGCGCTGGCCCGTCCGCGCATCCCGTGGGGCGCCGTGGAGACCGACGAGTTCGGCCACGTCCTGGACTTCATCGAGGCCCCGCCCTCGCCGTTCCTCATCAACGCGGGCGTCTACGTCTTCTCCCCCGAGTTCACCGGGCTGCTCCCGGAACGCGGTGACCACGAGCGCACCACCTTCCCCCAACTCGCCCGGGAACGGCGGCTCGCGGGCTTCCCGCTGCCCCAGGGCGCCTACTGGCGGGCCATCGACACCGCCAAGGACCTGGCCGAGGCCGCGAAGGAACTCGCCTCGCAGCCCTGAGCGCACCGACCGCGGCACAGCCCGCGCCACGGGCAGCACCACGGGCAGCACCACGGGCAGCGCCGCAGGCAGCGGCAGGGAACGACGAAGAGGCGGCCGGAGGGTGGAACCTCCGGCCGCCTCTTCCCGTGTGCCGTACGGGCGTTACGCGACCTTGCCCGAGCCGTGCCGCGCCGGGGCCCCGAGCAGCCAGCCGGAGGTCTCGCCGCTGCCCAGCAGCCCGCCGAGCGCGCCGCCGCTGTCGGAGGAACCGCCGCCGGTGCCTCCGGTGCCGTTGCCGCCGCCCTGCGTCGGCGGGTTGCTGGGCACCGTGGGGCGGGACGGGACGGACGGCGCGGGCCGCGCGGGCCCGCCGCCGGTGCCGCCGCCACTGCCGGTGGTGGCCGAGGACGACCCGGGACGCGAGTGCGTGGCGTTCGGCGCCGAGGACGCCGCCCCCCGCGCCGACGGCGAGGAGGACGGGGAGGACGAGGGACCGCCGGAACGGCCCGCCGAGGGGGCCGTGGAGGGCCGGGACGACTTCTCCCCGGGCACCTCGGGCAGCGGGGAGCCCTCGAGGTTGTTGGTCGGGACGTCGGTCGGGGCGGGGAGCTGCGTGCGCGGGCTGGTGGACCGTACGGCGGTGCCGAGGGTGGCACCGACCACGAGCGAGATCCCGACCAGCACCGTGGCCAGCACCGCGCCGCGCCGCAGCACCCGGCTCCGCAACTCCCCCAGCGGGGCGCGCGGGCCGAGCTTGCGCCAGGCCTCGCTCGCCAGCCGGCCGTCGGCGGAGTAGACCGGCGCCCCCGCGATGACCAGCGGGCTCCAGGCGGCGAGCAGGATGATGTCGGGCGTGTCGTACGCCGGGACGGTCCGCCAGCTCACCGTCACCAGCAGCGCCGCCGACAACAGGGCGCCGATCGACGCCGCGAACCGCTGCCAGAGCCCGAAGACCGTGAGCACCCCGGCGATCACCTGCAGGAAGGCCACCGTGAGTCCGGCGCCGATGGGGTGCGCGAGGGCGAGGTCGCGCAGCGGCTCGGCCAGCCCCCACGGGTGGAGCGAGGCGAGCCAGGTCACCATCGAGCCGCGCTTGCCGCCGTCGAAGTACACGGGGTCGCAGAGCTTGCCCATGCCGGCGTAGATGGAGATGAAGCCCAGGAAGATGCGCAGCGGCAGCAGCACGATGCCGAGGTTCATCCGGCGGCCGGGGTAGTAGGCGTGCCGGATGGGTTCGGCGCGTTCGCGGTTGCGGGCGCGGCCGTACTCCTCGTCGGGATCCGCGTACGGATCGAAGTCGGGGTCCTCGTCGACGGGGCCGGCGGTCGGCGCGGCGTACGCGAACTCGCTGGTGTCCTCGGGGTCGAGGTAGTCGTTGTAGGCGCCGCGCGCGGGGCGGATGCCGCCGAGCATCTCGCCGGGCGCCGGCGGCCGGCGCGGCGGGCCGACGACGGGCTGCGGCGGCTCCTCGATCCGCGGCAGCACCTGCGTCGCGGCGCCGAGGTCGGGGCCGTCCACCTGACCGTGGCGCACCGCGGCGAGCAGGTGGCCGGCAGCGGCGTCGCCGGGTTCGCTGCGCCCGGACCACACCAGGGGCGCACCGCGCCGCTGTGCGGCCGCGGAGGGGCGGACGGAGGTCGGGATGACGGGGACGCGCTGGGTCCTCGTCAGGGCACGGCCCGACGCCGCGCCGAGCTGCACGCGGAAGCTCGCGTGATTGACGATGACCTGGGCCGGGTCGGAGGAGACCTTATGCATGTTGAGCACAGGCTCGTCGGTGACCGCCGACGACCGTCCCCCCGGAGGAGTGCGGGGTGTTCTGGTGTCCACACTCATCTAACCGAGTGACACCCGATAAGGACACTGTGTGACGGGCCCCGTTGTGTCCGAGGCCCGTCAATCAGGGGTTGTCGCCGGGGCGCGCACGGGGGCGCGTCCGGGTTCAGGCCCGGCGGCGCGCCGCCTCGTAGAGCACGATGCCCGCGGCGACGCCCGCGTTCAGCGACTCGGCGCCACCCGGCATCGGGATGCGCACCCGCAGGTCGCAGGTCTCCCCGACGAGCCGCGACAGGCCCTTGCCCTCCGAACCCGCGACGACGACGACCGGGCCGGCCAGCGCCTCGAGGTCCTGCAGCTCGGTCTCGCCGTCGGCGGTCAGGCCGACGACCGTGAGGCCCGCCTTCTGGTAGGCCTCGAGCGTGCGGGTGAGGTTGGTGGCCCGGGCGACCGAGACGCGCGCGGCGGTGCCGGCCGAGGTCTTCCAGGCGCCCGCGGTCATCCCGGCGGCGCGGCGCTCGGGCACGACGACCCCGTGGCCGCCGAAGGCGGCGACGGAGCGGACGACGGCGCCGAGGTTGCGCGGGTCGGTGACCCCGTCCAGCGCGACGATCAGCGGGTCCTCGCCCGCGTCGAAGGCCTCGGCGGCGAGGTCCTCGGGGTGGGCGTACTCGTACGGCGGGATCTGCAGCACCAGGCCCTGGTGGTTGAGCCCGTTGGTGATGCGGTCGAGCTCCGGCCGCGGGGCCTCCATCAGCGGGATGCCCCGGTCGGTGGCGAGCTTGATCGCCTCGCGCACGCGCTCATCGTTGTCGATGAACTGCTGGACGTAGACCGCCGAGGCCGGGATGTCGGCGCGCAGCGCCTCCACCACCGGGTTGCGCCCGGCCACCAGCTCCGAGGTGGACTTGGAGCCCCGGCCGGACGGACGGCGCGACTGCGTGGACGCGGCGCGCTTCACCCTGGCGTTCGCGGCACGCTGCTTGGCGTGCCCCTTGCGCGCCTCCGCGGGCGGGGTGGGGCCCTTGCCCTCCAGACCCCTGCGCCGCTGCCCGCCGCTACCGACCGTGGCGCCCTTCTTGTTGGACGTGCGGCGGTTCCTGCGCTGGCTGTTGCCGGCCATGGGTCACCTGTTTCCTGCTGCTGTTGCTGCTACTGCGTGAACGTACGTACGTGTCAATGATGACGCGGACGCCCGGCTACCGGGAGCCGAGCGTCCAGCGCGGCCCGGAGGGGGTGTCCTCGATCTCCAGCCCGGACTGCTGGAGCCGGTCGCGGATGGCGTCGGCGGTCGCGTAGTCCTTGCGCCCGCGGGCCGACTCCCGCTGCTCCAGCACCAGCCGGACGAGGGAGTCCACGACCCCGTGCAGGTCCTCCCCGCGACCGTCGCCGGACCAGTGCGCGTCCAGCGGGTCCAGGCCCAGGACGCCGAGCATCGCCCGCACCTCGGCGAGGCGGGCGACGGCGCTCTCCTTGTCGTCCGCGGTGAGCGCCGAGTTGCCCTGCCGGACGGTGGTGTGGACGATCGCCAGCGCCTGCGGGACGCCCATGTCGTCGTCCATCGCCTCGGCGAAGGCCGGCGGCACCTCGGCGGCCGGCTCGACCGGGCCCGCCATCTCGACGACCCGCTGCACGAAGCCCTCGATCCGCGCGAACGCCGACTCGGCCTCGCGCAGCGACTCCTCGCTGTACTCGATCATCGAGCGGTAGTGCGGGGTGCCGAGGTAGTAGCGCAGCACGATGGGGCGCCAGCGCTTGGTCATCTCGCTCACGAGCACCGAGTTGCCGAGCGACTTGCTCATCTTCTCGCCGCTCATCGTGACCCAGGCGTTGTGCACCCAGTACTGCGCGAAGTCGTCGCCGAAGGCCTTGGCCTGGGCGATCTCGTTCTCGTGGTGCGGGAAGATCAGGTCGATGCCGCCGCCGTGGATGTCGAAGGCGGTGCCCAGGTACTTGTGGGCCATCGCGGAGCACTCCAGGTGCCAACCGGGACGGCCACGGCCCCACGGGGTCTCCCAGGACGGCTCGCCGGGCTTGACGGCCTTCCACATCGCGAAGTCGCGGGCGTCCCGCTTGCCGGTCTCGCCCTCGCTCTCCGGCTGGCGCAGGTTGTCGAGCTCCTGGTTGGACAGCTCCAGGTAGTCCGGGAAGGAGCGGACGTCGAAGTAGACGTTGCCCTCGGACTCGTAGGCGTGGCCGCGCTCGATGAGGCCGCGCATCATCTCGATCATCTCGGGCACGTGGCCGGTGGCGCGCGGCTCGTACGTCGGCGGCAGGCAGCCGAGCGCGTCGTAACCGTCGTTGAAGGCCCGCTCGTTCTCGTAACCGATCGCCCACCAGGGGCGGCCCTGCTCGCCGGACTTGGCGATGATCTTGTCGTCGATGTCCGTGACGTTGCGCACGAACGTGACGTCGTAGCCGCGGTAGGCGAACCAGCGGCGCATGATGTCGAAGTTCAGTCCGGACCGGATGTGCCCGATGTGCGGGGCTGCCTGCACGGTCGCGCCGCACAGGTAGATCGAGACGCAGCCCGGCCGGAGCGGGGTGAAGTCACGGACCTGGCGCGCGTCGGTGTCGTACAGGCGAATAGTCACGCATCAAGGGTAGTGGTCCCGGGTGCGTGCGCCGTCCGATCCACGGGAGCTTCATGGTGTTGTGACGCTCGCGGGGGCCGTCGCACCGGCCGCGGGAGCGCCCGGCGGGCGGGCGCTTCACCCGTACGGCGGACGGCACGACCCTGCGGGCGCCGGGTCAACTCCTCCGTGCCGCCGGTCACTTCGCGCGGCGGACCACCAGCGCGGTCGCCACGGCCGCCAGCCCCTCGCCACGCCCGGTGAAGCCCAGACCGTCGGTCGTCGCGCCGGAGACCGCCACGGGGGCGCCCACGGCGGCGGACAGGATCTTCTGGGCCTCGTCGCGGCGCTTGCCGATCTTGGGGCGGGGACCGATGACCTGGACGGCCACATTGCCGATGTCGTAGCCCGCCTCGCGGACGATCCGGGCGGCCTCCGTGAGCAAGGTCACACCGGGTGCGCCCGACCACTCCGGGCGCCCGGTGCCGAAGTGCGCGCCCAGGTCGCCCATGCCGGCGGCGGAGAACAGCGCGTTGCAGGCGGCGTGCGCGACGACGTCGGCGTCGGAGTGCCCGGCCAGGCCGTCCCCCTCGCCCTCCCACAGCAGACCGGCGACCCACAGTTCACGGCCCGGCTCGAAGGCGTGGATGTCGGTGCCGATGCCCACCTGGGGCAGCACGGGGACGTGGGCGGCCGGGGCGGTGCCCGTCGGCTCAGTAGTCATCGGTGGCCCTCCTGCGGGCGAGGACGGCCTCGGCGAGGACCAGGTCCAGCGGGCGGGTGACCTTGAAGGCCTCCTCGTGCCCCGGCACGACCAGCACCGGGACGCCGAGCCGCTCGACCATGCTCGCGTCGTCCGTGACCGGCCCGGTGACCGTGGTGTGCGCCTTGAGCAGCGTCGCCCGGTCGAAGCCCTGGGGGGTCTGGACGGCGCGCAGCAGCGAGCGGTCCGGGGTGCCGACGACGGCGTCGGTCGCCGGGTCGATCTCCTTGACCGTGTCGGCCAGCGGCAGCCCCGGCACGACGGCCGAGGCACCGTCCCGCACGGCGGCGGCGACGGCGTCGACCATGTCGACCGGCACCAGCGGGCGGGCGGCGTCGTGGACGAGCACCACCTCGACCTCGTCGGGCAGCGCGGCCAGGCCCAGCCGTACCGAGTCCTGCCGGCTCTCGCCGCCGGCGACGACCCTTATGTCCTTGGCCTCGGGCAGGCCGTTGCTGTCGAGCAGCGCCCTGACCTCGGCGACCCCGTCCGGGGGCGCCACGACGACGACCAGTGACACCGCGCGGGCGCGGGTCATGGCACGCACGGCGTGCACGAGGATGGGGACGCCGCCCAGGGTGCGCAGCGCCTTGGGCGCACCGGGGCCGAGCCGGACTCCACGTCCGGCGGCGGGAATGACTGCCGCGGTAGTCAGGTTTGTGTCCTTGGCCGAAATGGGTATCGCCTCAACGTGCCGGGCGCGAAGCCCCTGTCGGACCCTTCCGTGACACCGACAGGGCCAGCTGCCCGGGCCCGGCACCCAGTATGCAGGGGGAAGCGACGCGCGAACGAAGACGAGGGGGATCCTCGGCGTCGTCGAAGTGCCAGGCCACCGTGAGGGCGCCCCGGCATGCCGCAGTGCCCGGCGTAGGGAACGCACCGGGCACCACGGCGGAAATCCGCGTCAGGACGCGAGGACCTCGTCGAGGAGGGTCTCGGCCTTGTCCTCGTTGGTGTTCTCCGCGAGCGCGAGCTCGCTGACCAGGATCTGGCGGGCCTTGGCGAGCATGCGCTTCTCGCCGGCCGACAGCCCGCGCTCCCGCTCGCGACGCCACAGGTCACGCACGACTTCCGCGACCTTGATGACATCGCCGGAGGCGAGTTTCTCCAGATTCGCCTTGTACCGGCGGGACCAGTTGGTGGGCTCCTCGGTGTACGGTGCGCGCAGCACCTCGAAGACCCGGTCCAGCCCTTCCTGACCGACCACGTCGCGCACGCCGACGAACTCCGCATTGTCCGCGGGCACGCGTACCGTCAAGTCGCCCTGGGCGACCTTGAGCACCAAGTAGGTCTTGTCCACGCCTTTGATCTGGCGAGTTTCGATGGCCTCGATCAGCGCGGCCCCGTGATGGGGATAGACCACGGTGTCGCCAACCTTGAACGTCATGTGACAGGTACCCCTTCCGTGGCTATCCAGGGTAACACGGGAACGGCTGGTTCTGAATGGCGTTTTCGCAGGTCAGGGCATATCTCGGGGCTTGACAAGTGCGCCCGGAACGTGCTGCGGGAGGGGAGCGGAAGGCGGAATTCGCAGGTCGGAGTGGGTGTCGAGGGGCCCTGAAACGCTGCCGTTACACCCTTCCGAGGGCCAGGACAAGGGGAGGAACATCCCGATTTGTCGCTCTCTTGCGGGGGGTCTCTCGCTACTCCGTTCGGCCGCCACGGGCTTGATTGATCCATTTTCGCACCACGCCGGATTTCCGTCCGGCGGATGAACGGTAAATGGATCTTGCCGGTGTGGCGGGAATCGTTCGGCGGAATCCCGTAATGGATTCCGCCGTGCCCGCGCCGTTCCGCCCGGGGCCCCGTGGAAGGCCCCCGACGGCCCCCTGGAACGTCTCCCGGACACCCGGGTGGGTGAAGCCCCGGCCCGCCGGGGGGTGGCCCGGTGCGGGCGCACGAGACAGGCTCGGTAACCTAATCCAGCACCAGGTAACCCGTAAGTCCCGTACGTCCGTACCTCCGTACCCCGCCCAAGGAGATGCCGCCGCCGTGAGCAGCAGCCTTCGACGCGGCGCTCTCGCCGCCGCCCTTGCACTCTCGCTCTTCCCGCTCGCCGCCTGCGCTGCCGGGAACAGCGCGGAGACGCTGCGCGTCAGGCCGGACAACGCCGCGACCAGCGTCGGCGACATCGAGGTCCAGAACGTCGTCGTGCTCACCCAGGCCACCTCCGACGGTTCCTCCTCGGTGACGGCCAAGATCTTCAACAACGGCGACGAGTCGCAGACCCTGGACTCCGTGAAGGTCGGCTCCCTGGACGCCGACCTGTCCGGCACGATCACCCTGCCCGGCCACAGCTCCGTGCTGCTCGGCGGTGACGGCAACCCGTCCGCCCTGTTCAAGGGCGGTTCCGCGAGCAAGACCGACGGCGACTTCAAGGACGTCGTCTTCGACTTCAGCAAGACCGGCGAGGTCTCCCTGCAGAGCCTCGCGCTGCCCGCCGCCGGCTACTACGCCTCCTTCGGGCCGAGCGAGAAGCCCTCGCCCACGGAGACCGCGAGCCCGGGCGAGTCGCCCGCCGAGGGCGCCACGGCCTCGCCGACCGAGACCGAGACGATCACCGAGTCGCCCGCCGGCTGAGCACACCCCGGCACGCGAAGGGGCCCCGGGAGCACATCGCCCCCGGGGCCCCTTCCTGTCCGGTCACCGGTCTACGACTGGAACCCGAAGCCAGGCCGCGGCCGGTTTACGGCTCGAACTTGTAGCCCAGGCCACGGACCGTCACCAGGTAGCGCGGCGCGCCCGGGTCCGGCTCGATCTTGGCGCGGAGGCGCTTGACGTGGACGTCGAGCGTCTTGGTGTCGCCGACGTAGTCGGCGCCCCAGACCCGGTCGATGAGCTGCATGCGGGTGAGGACGCGGCCCGCGTTGCGCAGCAGCATCTCCAGGAGGTCGAACTCCTTGAGCGGCAGGTCGACCTTGCCGCCGCCCACCGTCACGACGTGCCGGTCGACGTCCATGCGGACCGGGCCGGCCTCCAGCGCCGACGGCGAGATCTCCTCGGGCTCGCCGCGACGGCGCAGCACCGCCCGGATCCGGGCGACCAGCTCGCGGGAGGAGAAGGGCTTGGTGACGTAGTCGTCCGCTCCTATTTCGAGACCGACAACCTTGTCGATCTCGCTGTCCTTCGCGGTGACCATGATCACCGGGACGTTGGACTTCAGCCGCAGCTGGCGGCAGACCTCCGTGCCGGGCAGGCCCGGCAGCATCAGGTCGAGCAGGACCAGGTCGGCGCCGTTGCGCTCGAACTCGTCCAGCCCGTCGGGCCCGGTCGCCGCGATGGCGACCTCGAAGCCTTCCTTGCGGAGCATGTACGACAGGGCATCACTGAAGGACTCTTCGTCCTCGACGACGAGTACTCGGGTCACGGGAGGACCTCCGGGGCGGGGATGTGATCGGGGAACGTCTCGTAGAGGGCGGAAGAGGACCCGGAGCCGGGCCCGCCGTCCTCCACCGCCACGGCGGTGGAGCGGTCCCGGCCGTCCCGGGACGCCGCGGCTTCGGGCAGCCGCAGGGTGAAGGTGGAGCCCTGGCCTTCGGCGCTCCACACCGTGACCTCCCCGCCGTGGGAGGCGGCCACGTGCTTGACGATGGACAGACCGAGGCCGGTGCCGCCCGTGGCGCGCGAGCGCGCCGGGTCGACCCGGTAGAACCGCTCGAAGACGCGGTCCCGGTCCTTTTCGGAGATGCCGATCCCCTGGTCGGTCACGGAGATCTCGATCAGGTCGCCACTGGGTGCGGAGACCCTGCGGCCCGCGATGCCCACGCGGGTGCGGACCGGGCTGTAGTTGACGGCGTTCTCGACGAGGTTGCCGAGCGCGGCCGCGAGCTGGCCACGGTTGCCCCAGATGTACAGCTCGGGGGCGCCGCCGGTGGCCATGGTGATCTGCTTGGCGTTCGCCGGGTGGCGGCAGCGGTCGACCGCCTCGGCGACGAGGTCGTCGACGGCGACCGGCTCGGCGTCGTCGAGGGGGTTGTCGTCCTGGACCCGGGAGAGGTCGATGATCTCCTGGACCAGGCTGGTCAGCCGGGCGGCCTCGATCTGCATCCGGCCCGCGAAGCGCTCGACGGCCTCGGGGTCGTCACTGGCGTCCATCACCGCTTCGGAGAGCAGCGACAGCGCGCCGACCGGGGTCTTGAGCTCATGGCTCACGTTGGCGACGAAGTCGCGCCGCACCGCCTCGATGCGCCGGGCGTCGGTCAGGTCCTCGACCAGGAGCAGCACCAGGCGCGAGCCCAGTGGTGCCACCCGGGCGGAGACCGCGAGGCCCTCGCCGCGGCCGGCGCCCCGGCGCGGCAGGTCCAGTTCCACCTGCCGTATCTCGCCGTCCCGCCGGGTCTCCCGGGCCATCTGCAGCATCTGGTCGACGGCGAGCCTTCCGCCACGAACCAGCCCGAGGGCGTACGCCGCCGAGCTTGCCTTGACCACCGTGTCGCCCTCGTCGAGGACGACGGCCGACGAGCGCAGCACGGACAGCACCGTGTCCACGCCCGGCGGTAGTACGGCTGCGGCGTCGGGCCGCAGGGATGTGCGCGTCGGGCGGGCCTGCTCCCGCTCGCTCCAGCGGAACGCGAGCACAGCGATCACACCGGTGCAGAGCCCGGCGATCGCACTGGCTGCGGCGACTGCCGCGTTCACGTCCATACCCCCAGGTTAGGGGGACGGAATGAGTGACCCACAGCGGTCGGAGCGTCTTCTCGAACGCGCGTTGCCAAGAGTTCACCGTGGTGTCAGCACCGGTTCATTCCCGATGCTCGAGCGGTACGCGTGTGCGCGCGAGGTTGGGGAGCGTGTCAGCGTGGGAGGACAATCCTCTTTTCGAACGGCTGAAGCGGCAACGGAAGGATCGCGATGCGCGACGCATATCACGAGGAACTCGACTCGATCGGTGACGGCCTGGTCGACATGGCCCGGCTGGTCGGCTCCGCGATCGGGCGGGCCACCACGGCGCTGCTCGACGCGGACCTCAAGCTCGCGGAGAGCGTGATCGCCGCCGACGAGAAGGTGGACGACCTGCAGCGCGAGCTGGAGAACCGGGCCATCACCCTGCTCGCCCGCCAGCAGCCCGTCGCGACCGACCTGCGGATCGTCGTCACCAGCCTGCGCATGAGCGCGGACCTGGAGCGCTCCGGCGACCTCGCCCGCCATGTGGCGAAGCTCGCACGGCTGCGGTTCCCCAACACCGCCGTCCCGAGCGACCTGCACGCCACGATCCTGGAGATGGGCCAGCTGGCGCAGCGGCTGATGGCCAAGGCCGCCGAGGTGATCATCAGCAAGGACGTCGACGACGCCCTGCAGCTGGAGGCGGACGACGACCGCATGGACGAGCTGCACCGCACGCTCTTCCAGCACCTGCTCGACGACCGCTGGAAGCACGGCATCGAGACGGCGGTGGACGTCACCCTCGTCGGCCGCTACTACGAGCGCTTCGCCGACCACGCGGTCTCGGTCGCCAAGCGCGTCGTCTACCTCGTCACGGGCGAGCACGCGGACGAGCTGTCCCCGCCTCCCACCCCGATGCCGGCGGACTAGGGCCTGTCGGCCGCAACGGCCGTACGGCGCGGGACGACGCGGCGCGCGGGGCGGGTGCGCCCCCAGGGGCGGAACGCTTCCGCGCGCCGTTGATGCGCCGGTGGGGGATGCCGTTCACTGGTGGCAGGCATGCAGGCAGCCGTCACCAACGGCATAGGAGGGTAACCATGCCCGAGTCCCCCACGTCGCCCACCGCCCGCGACCAGCCGTCCCCCGAGGGGACCCCGCAATCCCCCGGCATCCGTGAGCTGCCGTTGCTCGGAGCGTGCGGCTGCGGTTCGGGCTGCGGATGCGGCTGCCAGTCCGGAGCGCCCTGCCGCTGCGGCGGCAGCTGCTGACTCCACCGAGTCCACGCCACCCGCGTTCCTCACGCTCGGGGGCCCGTCCGGTCGCTCCGGACGGGCCCCCGACGCCGTGTCCCCCGGGTCACCCGCCGTCGTACGCGCGCCGCAGCGCGGCGAGGTCCATCTTCTTCATGGACAGCATCGCCTCCGTGGCCCGCCGGGCCTTCTCCGGGTCGGCGTCCCCGACCATCTCCAGCAGCACCTCGGGGAACACCTGCCAGGACACCCCGTACCGGTCCTTCAGCCATCCGCAGGGGCCCTCCTCACCGCCGTCGGTGAGCTTCTCCCAGTAGTAGTCGACCTCGGCCTGGTCGGCGCAGCGGATCTGGAACGAGACCGCCTCGTTGAAGGTGAAGTGCGGACCGCCGTTGAGCGCCACGAACTTCTGCCCGTTGGCCGTGAACTCCACGGCCAGCACGGACCCCGCGGGGCCGGGCCCGGCCTCGTTGTAGCGGCCGATCGTGCCGATCGCGGAGTTCTTGAAGATCGAGACGTAGTGGTTCGCCGCCTCCTCGGCCTTCCCGTCGAACCACAGGCACGTGGTGAATCCGTCGGTGGTCATCGCTGCCTCCTCCTGACGCATGGGCGCGTACGTCCTAAGGACGGTGCCGGCGCCGGAAACTCATCGGCGTACGGCCATGTGCCGGTTCGCCGTCCCGGGGCCCCCGACGGGACTCGCGGAGGCGTCCCCTAGCCTGTGCCGATCACCACGGCGCGCGGTGATCAATTGGGAGGAGATCGTCATGGTTGCTGCCCCGGCACTGGCGGAGCTGCGCGAGGTCTGCCAGCCGCAGGCGAAGCTGCGGAGCCGCAACGGCGAGCACTGGGCGGGCCGCCTGTACATGCGGCGCGTTTCGCTCCGCATGACCCGGCAGCTGGTGCGGACCCGGATCTCCCCCGACACGCTGACGTGGACGATGGTCGTGTGCGGTGTCGGCGCGGGCGCCGCCCTTCTCATCCCCGGGCTCACCGGGGCCGTGCTGGCCGCCGTGCTCTTCCAGCTCTTCCTGCTCTTCGACTGCGTGGACGGCGAGGTCGCCCGCTGGAAGGGGCAGAACAGCGCGACCGGCATCTACGTCGACCGTCTCGGCGCCTACCTGGCCGACGCGGCACTGCTGACCGGGGCGGGCTTCCGGGTGGCCCACGACGGGTCCGCGTACTGGGCTTCGGTCGGCCTCGCGACGGCCCTGGGCGTCGTGCTGCTGAAGGCGTCCACCGACCTCGTCGACGTCGCCCGCGCCCGCCGGGGCCTGTCCGTCGCCGGCGACGAGGCGGCCCGGCCCCGTTCCGAGGGCGTCGCCACCGTCCGGCGGCTCGCCTCGGCCCTCAAGATCCACCGCCTCACCAACGGCATCGAGGCCTCCCTCGTCCTGCTCGCCGCGGCCGTCGCGGACACCCTGACCGGCAGTGCCGCCCCCACCGCTTGGACGCTCGCCGCGCTGGCGGTGATCACGTGGCTGATGGTGGTGGCCCACCTGGCATCGATCCTGTCGTCCTCGCGGCTGCGCTGACGCCGGGTCCGGCCGGCCGGGCCCTGGTCATCAGCAGGTGGCCCCTGCGGAAGCGCTCGTCCGGTCCGGGCTCCCGGAGCATGCGGCCGGTTTCGGTGAAGCCGGCCGCCGTCGCCAGGGCGGCGAGGTCGTCGATCGGCCACCGGTAGGCCGTCGTCACCTTGTGGTCGAACGCCTCGAGGGGGCCCCCGCCGGATTCGAAGAAGCCCAGCAGGAGATGGCCGCCCGGGGCCAGGACCCGGCGGAACTCGTCGAAGTACGGGGGCAGTTCGCCCGGCGGCGTGTGGATGACGGAGTACCAGGACACGATGCCGTCCAGCTCGCCGTCGGCGACGGCGTCCAGGGCGTCCATCGAGCCGACGTCGAAGCGCAGCTCCGGATGGGCCTCGCGGGCGAGGCCGATCATGACCGGCGACAGGTCGACGCCGAAGGCCTCCAGCCCCAGGTCCCGCAGGTGCGCGGTGAGGTACCCCGGGCCGCAGCCGAGGTCGGCGACGGTCCTCCCGCCGGCCGCCCGCACGCAGTCGGCGAAGGCCGCGATCAGCGCGCGGTCCAGCGGGAGCGAGCCGAGGGAGTCGCTGAACAGTTCCGCGTAGAGGACGGCGACGGCGTCGTACGCGCCGGCCGTCGAGACGGCATGGGGGGAGGGGTCCCTAGGAATCGGCGAACCAGGCACCGATCGACTCCCACTGGAAGGCGTCCCGCCAGGCGACCCCGCCCGCCGTCCAGCCCTGAAGGGCCGCGACGGCCTTCTCCGCGGACACCGTTCGCGTCCGGTAGTGCTCGGCGGGGGCGCGGTCGCGGTACTCGAGCTGGTACGTGCCGTCGGGGCGGTGCCACACCTGGGCGTAACACTGCTGGTCCGCGGCGCACTCCATGACCAGGTGCCCGTCACGCGGGAGGTTCAGCACCGCCTTCTCCAGCTCGGCGCCGAGGGGGCTGTCGTCATCGAGGCGGTGACCGGGGTGCGCGAGGGGGTCGGTGTCCACGGTTTCCTCTCCTTCTCCTTCCGGTTGGACGGGTGGCAGTCCGCAGGCGTCGATCAGTTCGAAGAACAGGTCCTCCACGAACGGGTCCGCCCGTTTGGCGAGCACCTCGCGCAGGGCGTCACGGTCCGCGGTGAACCCGGCCTCGGCGGCCCAGCCGGCGATGTCCTCCGCGGTCCCCGGCACCTCCGCGAGCATCCAGCGGACGTTCCGCGCCTTCTCGCTCTCCCCCGGGGGCGCGTCGTCCACGGCCGGCGGCGACCCGGCGATCTCGTAGTCGGCGGCCATCTCCGGGTCGAGGAAGGCGGACCAGACCGCCCCGGAGGGCGTGAGGCCGCGTACGAAGCAGACGTCGCTGTCGAAGACGCTCGCGATCAGGACGGGCGAACCGGTCGCGGCCACCAGCCTCTCCAGCCATCGGTCGTCGTCGTTGTCCGGAAGCGACCGGCCGAACTGCAGCGTCTTCCAGCCCCCGGGGCGCGGCAGGCACACGTCCAGGTCGTCGGCGGTCTCCTCGAACCCGCGCATCCGCTCCAACGGCCCGTCACTCCGCGCCAGTACGACATCGCCGGTGTACCCCATGGCTCCCTCCCCGAAGGCTGCCGCCGATGCTAGCGACGGCCACCGACATCGCTCGGTGCGGCCGCGCTACCCTGCTACTGGGACAGCGACTTCCGGGGGGGACCGTGACCGCACTGCCGGCGAGCGTGGACCGCGACATCCTCGATCACCGGATCATGTTCGCGGCGCGGACGATCCGGGAAACCCTGGGCTGCTCGATCCACGAGGCCATCGACCTGGTCGCCGTCCGGCACGAGGAACTGCGCCGGGAGCGCCCGGACGACTTCAGCTTCGGGCCCGAGGAGTTCGGCCAAAGCTTCTACTCCTGATACTCCTGAGCGGCGATGCGCGTGCCGAGGCCCGGCTATTCGTCCAGCAGCGCCCGCAGCCGTGCCTTCCGCCGGTCGGCGGCCGCAGCGGAAGGGGGCGGGGCCGCGCGCTGCCCCCCGTCCGAGGGCCCGGCCTGCCGTCCGCGCCGGGCCGCGTTCAGCAGGGCCCGGGCTTCGGCCAGGCCGGAGACCACGGCGACCGGTTGCCATGCATAGCCGTCCCATTGCGAGATGAGACGTGGGGCGTCCGGATCCACGTGAGCGCCCCGCGGCGGCCCCGCAGCAAGGGTGCCCGCACGAAGCCGGCCCTTCCTGCGTGCCTGCCGTTCCTCGCGGCGCTCCACCCACTGCTCCAGGGGCTCGTCCTCCATGCGCACAGGATGTCCCGGCACGCCCCCGGGACACCACAGCCGCGCGGAAACCGACCCCCGGGTTCGGCCCCCTAACCGCGCGGCGCGGGACCCTGCTTCCACCCCTCGACCGGACCGGGTCACGAAGCTTCGTTTCCAGAGGGTCCAGGACTTGCCGCATCTGGGCCTGGACGGCGTCGGCGTCGGCGTCGGGCTGTGACCGTCCGCGAACGTCCCTGGTCGTACGCCCCGATGAGGGACCGTTGTAGCGCAGTGAGACACTCCGATGCTTGCCCTGTGCCTGGTCCGTCTTGCTGACTGGGCCGGTCTGAGCCTGCCGTGGCAACATGCCGGCATGCCGAGTTTCCCAAGCAGTGACGATCTTACGGAGGCAATCGAGGACGGTCTGTCGCCTTCGTGGTCCGTGCGGGCCGCTGCTGGCCCGCGACTTGCCCCGCACGCGGGAGTTGCGTCCGCTGCGGCCGTTCTGGAAGGCCTGTTGCTCGATCCAGAGAACACGTTCGTGACCAGGGTTACCGCAGAAGCCCTCCTGAGGCAGGGGTCCTTGGCCGCGGTGCGGCTTGTGGCCCGTGCTGTCGCTCGCGCTGACGACAACCACGGCGATTGGTTGCAGACTGCCGCGTACGATGTGGCCTGGCCGCCAGGTGAGGCGGGTCGTGCCGTTTCGGCTGCGTGCGCTGTTCTTGCCGACGATCCGGATGGGGCCGTCCGCAGTGGTGCCGCGGAAGTCGCGGAGTGGGTCCGCACGTAGCGGACAGCTCGCTCGCGGAAGATCCCCAGTTTGGAAGACTGAGGCTGCGGACCCGGCCTCACCTAGGGGACGCTGACCTGCGACAAATTGACCCCATCACCGCTGTTCCCCGTGGGTCCCCGTTCGGCACCGCCTCACCTGGCACGGCTGTGGCACGCCCGTGTTCCTGTAGGGCCCGACCACCCGCTACCAAGACAGTCGCGGATCCTGTTCGTGCTCAGGAGAGTGCGCAGGGAGCCCGCGGTCCGGCCCGTCCGTCCGCCACAGGGATCCGGGTCGCGGGCTACCGTCCCACCACGACGGCGGCGGGACGTGGACCCGCTGCGTGCTCGGGATCGATACCTCGACCAGCGCGCCGTCCTGGAACATCCACAACCCGAAGCAATCATCGTCTTCGTCGTGGAGCATCACCTGGACGCATTCAGGCCGGTTCCAAGGCAGCGCCTCCAGGTCTGCGAGGACTCCGCGGCGCTGGCTCTCCCGGTAGAACTCGAGGTACCACCCGCCGACGAACCAGTCGGGTATCCGCTCGAAACTGCCGCGCCAGGTGCGCGTCTCGTCGGCCCGCGTCAGCGGCTCCATAACGTCGTCCTCGTACTGTGCCAGGACGAGGACCTGCGCCATTCTGCTCATGAGCGCATGTCATCCTGTGGAACCACCCCCTGGCAAACCCGTTTCGCCCTTGGCCTTTGGGCTGCGACACCCGCTTTAGGAGCAAGGTGAGTCGATCGTTGGCCGAACCTGTGGATTCCCCGCCTCGGATGGACCAGGCGGCGCGGCCCGCTGCGCACCGCGCTTCCCCCTGACTCCCCGCCCGATCTGGAACGAAAGTGGCATGCGGTTATAGCAACCGCTGTGGCCGGTAGCACGTGGAAAAGCCGCCAGCCGGGCGCTCGACGTTCCCCGAGACCCTGTGGATCACGAGACTGTCACCCTCGCGCGACACCTGGTCGCCGGCGTTGAGGAACAGGGGCTGGTCAAAGGAGCAATAGTCAAGAGTTGTGGGTGAACTGATTTCAGCTTGAGCTGCGGTGGGTGAGGCTGGTCCTGGCAGCGTTGCGAATCCGCTTGGTGCGGCCGGCTTCGGCGAGGATCTCGACGGCCTCGGTGTTTGACCCGGCGGCGGTCTTGAGCTGGAGCCAGTTGGACGACGCGAGCAGGTCGGCCGGCTGCCAGGGCAGCTTGAGCGTGATGGCGCGGAAGAGTAACCACTCCCGCAGGCGCTGAGCCAGGAAGGGGTGGTCGATCGCGGCCTGGGTCATGGCCTGCGCCCACTCCTCGTAGGCGGGACCGGGGTAGAGGCCGGCGGCTCGACGGTCCAAGTGCCGCAGCACAGCGGACTGGGCCATCGTCTGGTCCGGATCAGTGAGCACGCTGCTGACCAGGTCAAGCTCGTTCGCTACGGTAACGTGCCCCAGCTTGTCGAGGTAGGCCGCGAAGCGGACGTGCTCGTCCGGGTTCTGCAGGATGTCGTGGACGTTCATGCGGCCTGCTCCTCGCGCTCGACCAGGACGCCGTTCTCGAATCGTGCACCGGCGCGGACCAGGGACACCAGGTGAGCTCCGGTGATCGCGCGCCATCGCGCTTGAGCGGACTCGACCAGCTTGAACACCATCGCGAGCGCGGCCGCGGGGCTGCCCGCGCCGCGGGTGACCTTGGTGCGGAGCTTGACCGTGGAGAAGGTCGACTCGATGGGGTTGGTGGTCCGCAGGTGAATCCAGTGCTCGGCAGGGAAATCGTAGAAGGCGAGTAGTTCGTCCCGGTCCTCGGTGATCTTCGCGACGGCCTTCGGGAACTTTGCCCCGTAGGTCTTCGCGAAGGTTTCGATCGCCTTCTCGGCGTGGGTGCGGTCCTCGGCGTTGTAGATCTCCTGCATCGCCTTCGTCGCGCCGGGCTGCGCGGACTTGGGCAGGCAGTTCGCGACGTTGCGGGCTTTGTGAACCCAGCACCTTTGCGGCCTGGCTGCCGGGAACACCTCGCCGAGCGCCCGCCACAGGCCCATGGCACCGTCGCCGACGACAAGCTCGGGGTCCCGCATGCCGCGCCGGCGGCAGTCGCGCAGCAGGTCGGCCCACGACTCGGTCGACTCCCGCAGCCCCTCGGCCAGGGCGATCAGCTCCTTCGTGCCGTCCAGCCGGACCCCGAGCAGGACCAGGACGCACGAGTGGGCCTGGACCAGCCGGACCTTCGGGTGCACACCGTCAGCCCACACGTAGACGAAGTCGCGATCCGACAGGTCCCGACTTTGGAAGGCAGCGTGGTCCTCGCTCCACTGCCTGGTCAGCCGTGTCACGGTCGCGGCCGACAGGCCGGCAGTGCCGCCGAGGAACTGTTCCAGCGCCGGGACGAAGTCGCCGGACGACAAGCCGTGCAAGTAGAGCAGCGGTAGCACTTCGGAGATCTTCGGGGACTTGCGGCACCACGGTGGCAGGATCTTGGAGGAGAACCGCTTGCGCTCGCCGGTCTCATCGTCGACGCGGCGGTCGTGCACCCGCGGGGCCTTGACCTCGACCGGCCCGGCCGCGGTGACCACCGTCCGGGGCCGGTGGTGGCCGTTGCGGACAACGAGACGTCGGCCGTACTCGTCGGTCTCGGCCGCCAACTCGGCTATGTACTGGTTGACTTCCGCTTCCAGTGCGGCGGCGAGCATCCGGCGGGCGCCTTCCCGCACGATCTCGTCGATCAGGGAGCCGGACTGGGTGGAGCCGTCGGCGGTGACTACGCTGAGCACGGGGCGTGCCTTCCCGACCCGCGCTGCAACGCGGGCCTACTCGGAGACCTTACGGATCATTCGGGAAGGTACGCCCTCCGCGTGCCCACCCGGAACCGATCCACAAGTCCTGAGTATTGCTCTGGTCAAAGCTGTAGACACGGCAGCCGGGAACGAAGTTGATTTGGTTGAGCAGCAGCATCCGGGGTGCAACGAGCGGGTCTCCAGTCAATCTCATGGAAGCCATAGTGCGTGCGACGGTGCGCAGTGTCAGCCGTGAGATGGTCGCGTGGGCGGCGTGGAGAGGCGTTGAGCCGACGCTGCCATGGGGAGAGAGATCGGGGCCCGTAAGCTTGCGGTGACTCGGGCGGTCTGTGGACCTGCCTGCTAAGGCCCGATGTGAGCGCCGATCTTCGAGGCTCGCGCGCCCTATGGGTGTGAAGGCTCCGCACTGGCTGCCTAAAGCATCGGAGCCCCGGCCGCCCCAGCCACCGCGGTTCTCACCTCATGCCCCTGGGCCTACCTCTGGGCGCGCGGCGGCGGACGGCCGTGCCGAGCGGGGCGGAGACAGAAGCATGGGCGCGGCCACCCGGCGGAGCGTGAGCGACGCCGGGTGCCTTGATGAGGTAGAGAACTCCGTAACTACCTCAGCAGCCTTGAACCACTCCGCTGGACTGGGCCGGACACATACGGTTGCCATGAATGGGCCCGTAACGTGCACCAACAGACTTGGAAAGCCTGTTGGGGGCAACCCCTCACGAGTTCGAATCTCGTAACCTCCGCCAGTGCCTCACCGGGCACGTTGTCGAAGGGCCCCACCGGTCGTGGTGGGGCCCTTCAATGTTCTCCGCCGCCGGCGAGCCGTCGGGGCGGTCCACCCGGGCCCGCTGTCGTCGGGGACGCCTCCGGTCGCGGGGCCGGGCGGCGAGCGGCATCGCGTCAATCGTTCTTCAACCGCCCGTCGATAAGACGTCGATGCCCACAAGGTTGCCTTATGTCGGCATCAGGAACGCCTCCGGCCATCAGCGGCCACCGGTTCCCGGCCGGCCGCGGCAGGTCGTCGCGCAAAAATCGAGAAGCTCGCAGGAAGCAGGAACGTGAACCTCAAGAACATCTCCGGCAAGTTCGGCATGGCCGTGGCGGTGGGCGCAGTCGTGCTGACCGCGACGCCGTCCGCGACCGCCGCTCCGGCTCTGTCGGGCACGGTCACCGTGGCCTCCCCTGACTGGGATCTCGGCACCGACCACTGCGACGACATCAAGATCCAGTCCAAGGGCAACGGTCTTTTCGTCGCCGCGGAGAAGGACTACACCGGGGGCGACTTCGGCATGCTCCGAGCCCGGTCGTCCTCCGTCGGGCCCTGGGAGAAGTTCTCCCTCTGCCCGATGGACGGGTACTACACCCTCTTCTCATACGGCACCGGGAGTTACGTGAGCGCCGAGAAGAACTACACGGGCGCCGACGTGGGCATGCTCAGGGCGCGTGCGGCCGCCGTCAAGAGCTTCGAGAAGTTCGAAGTCCGCTGCCCCAGCTACTGCACCATCAGGTCCCTCGTCAACGGCCAGTACGTGAGCGCCGAGTTGGCCTACACGGGCACCGGCTACGGCATGCTCCGGGCGCGCTCCGCCTCCGTCGGGGAGTGGGAGAAGTTCTCCTTCTCGCAGGGCTGAGACACCGCCGCACGGAAGCCGGGCAGGGGGTGAGGCGTCTCCCCTCCCGGTCGGCCGCGGCGCACCCGACAGCGGCGTGCACAAGGACCTCCCACGTTCGCGGATCGAAGGAGACGGTACCTGCCCGATACCTCGGGCACTCCGATCCGGGCCTGACCTGGAAGGTGTACGCGCACCTCATGCCGAGTAGCCGCGACCGTGCCCGCAAGGCTCTCGGGCTGGCGCTCCGGCCGCAAGACTCTGGGCACTGAGGGCCCACACTGGGCCCAGACCGTAAAAGCGCCCCCGATCTGCGCCATAAGAGCAGGTCGGGGGCGTGATCTCGATCCTTACTTCTTCTTGCCCTGGTTCTTCACGGCCTCGATCGCCGCCGCGGCCGCCTCGGGGTCGAGGTAGCGGCCGCCCGGGGTGACGGGGCGGAAGTCGGCGTCGAGCTCGTAGGCGAGCGGGATGCCGGTGGGGATGTTCAGGCCCGCGATGTCGGCGTCGGAGATGCCGTCGAGGTGCTTGACGAGGGCGCGCAGGCTGTTGCCGTGGGCGGCGACCAGCACGGTACGGCCGGTGAGGAGGTCGGGGACGATGCCGTCGTACCAGTACGGGAGCATGCGGTCGACGACGTCCTTCAGGCACTCGGTGCGCGGGCGCAGCTCCGGCGGGATGGAGGCGTAGCGCGGGTCGTCGCTCTGGGAGAACTCGCTGCCGTCCTCGATCGGCGGCGGCGGGGTGTCGTAGGAGCGGCGCCAGAGCATGAACTGCTCCTCGCCGAACTCGGCGAGGGTCTGCGCCTTGTCCTTGCCCTGGAGGGCGCCGTAGTGGCGCTCGTTGAGGCGCCAGCTGCGGTGGACGGGGATCCAGTGCCGGTCGGCGGCCTCGAGGGCCAGCTGCGCGGTGCGGATCGCGCGCTTCTGGAGGGAGGTGTGGACGACGTCGGGGAGGAGTCCGGCGTCCTTCAGCAGCTCGCCGCCCCGGACCGCCTCCTTCTCGCCCTTTTCGTTCAGGTTGACGTCAACCCAGCCAGTGAAGAGGTTCTTAGCGTTCCACTCGCTCTCGCCGTGGCGGA
Organism: Streptomyces sp. PA03-1a; assembly: GCF_033792805.1. Classification (NCBI taxonomy): domain Bacteria; kingdom Bacillati; phylum Actinomycetota; class Actinomycetes; order Kitasatosporales; family Streptomycetaceae; genus Streptomyces; species Streptomyces sp. PA03-1a. The sequence continues at coordinate 7,820 of NZ_JARAVO010000101.1, read as the reverse complement.
GGAGGATCAGCTTGTACGGAGCTTCAGCCATGGCAAGGAGTCTAAGAGAAAACCCCTTGGTGCCCTCCGGAGGGCCGATGTAAGCTGCGCAGGCCATCCTGGCCCATTACGCCTACGACGCCCCGACGCCGCGAGGAGCAGCCGCCGTGCCCGATGTCAGACGTGCCGTACGGGAGACCGTCTCGGGACTCCCCCGGACCTTCTGGTGGCTGTGGACCAGCACACTGGTCAACCGGCTCGGCGGCTTCGTCGTCACCTTCCTCGCGCTCTACCTCACCCTCGACCGGGGCTACTCCGCCACTTACGCCGGTCTCGTCGCGTCCCTGTACGGCCTCGGCGGCGCCGTCGGCGCGGTCGTCGGCGGGGTGCTGACCGACCGGCTGGGGCGGCGCTCGACGATGCTGCTGGCGCAGGTCGCGGCCGCGGCCGGCACGGCGACGCTGGCCTTCGTGGACGGGCAGGCGGAGATCGCGGGCGTGGCCACCGTGATCGGCGTGGCGAGCAGCGCCTCGCGGCCCGCGGTGCAGGCGATGATGGCGGACGTGGTGCCCGCCGCGGACCGGGTGCGGGCGTTCTCGCTCAACTACTGGGCGATCAACATCGGCTTCGCCGTCTCCTCGGCGGCGGCCGGCCTCATCGCCTCGCAGGGCTACCTCTGGCTCTTCCTCGGCGACGCGTTCATGACGGTGCTCTGCGCGCTGGTGATCTACGCCAAGGTGCCGGAGTCCATGCCGGGCCGGGAGCCCGCGAGCCCGGGGCGGTCCGCCGGGGCGGCCGGGGGCGGGGAGTCGCGGGTCGGCCTCGGGGTCGTCCTGCGTGACCAGCGCTTCATGTGGTTCGTCGCGCTGACGTTCCTGCTGGGCACGGTCACCCAGCAGGGTTCGACGACCCTCTCGGTCGACATGGGCCGCCAGGGCTTCTCCGCGAGCCAGTACGGCCTGATCATCGGGCTCAACGGCCTGCTGATCGTGCTCCTGCAGATCCCGCTCACCCGGCTCGTCGAGCGGCGGAGTGTGGCGGCGCTGCTCACCGCCGGCACGCTGCTGATGGGCTGGGGCTTCGGGCTCACCGCCTTCGCCGGTTCGGTCCCCTTCTACGCGCTGACGGTGGCGGTGTGGACGATCGGCGAGATCCTGCACGCGCCGGCCTCGATGTCGCTGGTCGCCGACCTGGCACCGGCCCACGCCCGGGGGCGCTACCAGGGCATGTACTCGCTCGCCTGGCCCGCGGCGTCCTTCGCCGGGCCGCTGCTGGGCGGCGTGGCGCTGGACCGGTGGGGCGGTGGCGTGGTGTGGGGCGCCTGCGCCGTGGTCGGCACGGTCGCCGGCGCCGGCTACTGGCTGCTGCTGCGGGAGCGCGGGGCGCAGGCCGGGCAGGTGGAGACGGCGCCGCCGGCCCCGGTACGGATACCGGAGCCGGAGCCGACGGCGGACTGCTAGCGCGGGAGGCGCAGGGCGCGCCGCACCTCGTACGGCGCGGAGCGCGCCCCGTACAACGGTCCCGCCGACGCGGCGCCGCCGTGGGAGCCGTCGTCGTCGAGACCTTGGTGACGCTCAGGCGGCGGCGAGGCTACTCGGCACCCTTGCCGGCCTTGCCAATCAGATGTGCGAACGCGTCGAGGTTGCGCGTGGACTCGCCGCGCGCGGTCCGCCATGCGTGCTCCTTGCGGATCGCGTCGGCGAAGCCCAGTTCCAGCAGCGTGTTGAAGCTGCCGTCCGCGTTCTCGAGGACGGCACCCAGCAGCCGGTCGACCTCCTCGGGGGTCACCGCGACCAGCGGGAGCCGGCCGGAGAGGTAGACGTCGCCGAGCGCGTCGATGGCGTAGGCCACGCCGTACAGCCGGGTGTTGCGCTCCAGGAGCCAGCGGTAGAACGCCTCGTGGTTCTCGTCGGGGCGGCGCACGACGAAGGCGTTGACCGTCAGGGTGTGCCGCCCCACCGCCAGCGCCACGGTGGTGGACAGCTTGCGCGTGCCGGGGAGCTTGACGACGTACTCGCCCCCGGCTCCGGTCTCCCAGCCGAGTTCGGCGTCCTCCAGTGCCCGCTCGACCGCCGCGCGCGCCGCCGTCTGCTCCCGCTCACCCATGCGGCGATCGTAGGCGACGCCGCCGCTCGGCCATCGCACCCGCGTACACCTCGGCGGTCCTGGTGGCCGCCGCGTCCCAGCCGAAGCACCCCGCGTGCCGGGCGGCGGCCCCGCCCATGGCGGGCACCAGCTCCGGGTGCTCGACGAAGCGGCGCAGGGCGCGCGCGTAGTCGGCCGGTTCGTGGCCCGCGACGAGGAAGCCGGTCTCGCCGTCCTTCACGGCCACCGGCAGCCCGCCGACCGAGGCCGCCACCACCGGCGTGCCGCAGGCCTGCGCCTCGATGGCGACCAGCCCGAACGACTCGCTGTACGAGGGCATGACCAGCACCGACGCGGCCCGGTACCAGTCCGCGAGCCGGTCCTGGGCGACCGGCGGCTGGAAGCGCACGAGGTCGGAGATGCCGAGCCGGGCGGCGAGCTTCTGCAGGCGCTCGGGCTTGGCCAGGCCGCTGCCGCTCGGCCCGCCGACGACCGGGACGACGAGGCGGTCGCGCAGCGACGGGTCCTCCGCCAGCAGGATGGCCGCGGCGCGCAGCAGGATGTCCGGCGCCTTGAGGGGCTGTATCCGGCCGGCGAAGAGCGGGATCACCGCGTCCTGCGGCAGGCCGAGGCGCGCGCGGGCCCCGGCGCGGCCGCCGTGGGCGTCCGGCCGGAAGCGGTCCAGGTTCACCCCGGGGTGGACGACGGCGACCTTGCCGGGGTCGGCCTCGTAGTGCCGGATCAGCTCGTCCGACTCCTCGGCGGTGTTGGCGATCAGCCGGTCGGCGGCGTTGACGATCTGCGTCTCGCCGATGACCCGGGCCGTGGGCTCGGGGGTGTCGCCCTCGGCGAGCGCCGCGTTCTTGACCTTGGCCATGGTGTGCATGGCGTGGACGAGCGGGACGCCCCAGCGCTCGGCGGCGAGCCAGCCGACGTGGCCGGAGAGCCAGTAGTGCGAGTGCACCAGGTCGTAGTGGCCCTGCCGGTGGCTGGCCTCGGCGTGCATCACGCCGTGAGTGAAGGCGCACAGCTGCGCGGGAAGATCCTCCTTGGCCAGGCCCTCGTACGGGCCGGCGTCCACGTGCCGCACCAGGACCCCGGGCGCCAGCTCGACCGTGGGCGGCAGGGCGGCCGTGGTGGCCCGGGTGAAGATCTCGACCTCCACGCCGGGGCCCTCCGCGAGCCGCTTGGCCAGCTCGACGATGTAGACGTTCATACCGCCCGCGTCGCCGGTGCCGGGCTGGTGGAGGGGCGAGGTGTGCACGCTGAGCATGGCCACGCGCCGCGGACGGCGTCCACCGACGCCATGGCGGCGCAACCGGCGATGGGCACCACCGGCCAGGACCTTCGCCACGTACTGGCTCACGTCGCCTCCTCCACTTCTCCGACGGGCGGCCGAGCGGAGGCCGCCCCTGAACGGTGACAACCAGCGGAAGGCCTAGATCCATTTCCGCTTTGCCAAAGCGTGACCGTCGGCCCGGCCCGGATCCGGCGCCCGCGGGCTCGCATAGGCTCGGCGCATGCGCGCGACACGGCCGGTCGGAGAGGTGACCCGGGGGACGACCAACCCCAACCGGCTGCGCCGCATGGACCGCTGGATCGCGGCGCAGCACGGGCCCGCGCTGCGCCGCAGCGACGATCCGCTCGCCGTGGACCTGGGCTACGGCGCCGCGCCCTGGACGGCCCTGGAGCTGCTGGGAAGGCTGCGCACCGCGCGCCCCGACGCCGAGGTCGTCGGCATCGAGATCGACCCGGCCCGGGTGGCCGCCGCCCGGCCGTACGCCCGCGAGGGGCTCTCCTTCGCGCACGGCGGATTCGAGGTGCCCCTCCCGGACGGCCGCAGGCCGGCGCTGATCCGGGCGGCGAACGTGCTGCGCCAGTACGACGAGGAGCGCGTCGCCGAGGTGTGGACCCGCCTGCGGTCCCGGCTCGCGCCGGACGGGCTGCTGGTGGAGGGCACCTGTGACGAGATCGGCCGCCGCCACGTGTGGGTGGCGCTCGGCCCCGAGGGCCCGCGCACGGTGACCTTCGCCACCCGGCTCGGCTCGCTGGAGCGCCCCTCCGACCTGGCGGAGCGGCTGCCCAAGGCGCTGATCCACCGCAATGTGCCGGGCGAGCCCGTGCACACGTTCCTCACCGACTTCGACCGCGCGTGGGCGGCCGCCGCGCCCTTCGCCTCCCTGGGCGCACGGCAGCGCTGGATCCGCACGGTGCGCAGCCTGGCGGGCCCGGGCGGCTGGCCCGTCACCGACACCCCGTCCCGCTGGCGCCAGGGCGAGGTGACCGTCCGCTGGGAGGCCCTGGCCCCGGCACCGGACTGATCCCCGCGGCTCGGTCGCCACGCCGCCCGGACGATGCGCGGGGCGCGTGTCGGATCCGTACACGACGACGCAGGCGCCCCGCCGCACCGGGCCGATCCCGCCCGCCGACGGCAGCCGTCGGCACCCCTCCACGGCCGCCGAACACGTCCCGGGCCGGGCCGACATGGCGCCGGAGGGCGGTGCACCGGCCCACGGCTCTGGCCGATTCGCGTCTTCCGTGGCACCATCCACAGCCATGTGACGGACCGTCAGATGTGTGCTGCGGAGGTGCCCGCATGAAGCGTACGGCCTGCCTGGCCTGTGCCGCGCTGCTGCTCCTCGCCGCCCCCGTGCAGGTCGCGCACGCCGATCCGCCCCGCCCGCCCCGCACGCTCCAGGACGTACGGGCCGAGGTCGGCACCCTCTACCGGCAGGCCGAACGCGCCACCGACACCTACAACGCCGCGCACGAACGGGTCCTCGCCCAGCAGAAGGAGATCGTCGCGCTCGCCCGCGTCATCGACCGGGAGCAGATCCGGCTGCGCACCCTGACCGCCCGGGCAGGCGCGCTCGCCCGCGCCCAGTACCGCGGCGGCGGCATCGGCCCCGGGCTCGACCTGCTGCTCAGCGACGACCCGGACGCCTTCCTGGACGGGCTCGCCCTCGCCGACCGGGGCGCCCAGGCCGCCGGCACCACGATCGAGCAGTTGCGCACCACCACGGCGGAGCTGGGCGCCTACGCCCGCTCCGCCACCGCCGCCTGGGAGCGCCTCGTGGCCGACCAGAAGGAGGCGGCCGACGCCGAGCGGGAGGTCACCGCGCGTCTGACCCGGGCGAAACGCCTGCTCGCCGGCCTGGAGGCCCGGGAGCGGGCACGGCTGGAACGGCTGGAGGACGAGGCCGCCTACCGTTCCCAGGTGGCCTGGCTGCGCACCGACGCCGCCACCCACCTGCGCCGCAACGCCGCCGGCGCCACACGGCAGGGCGCCGCGGCGGTCGCCTTCGCCGCGGCGCAGATCGGCAAGCCGTACGAATGGGGGGCGGACGGCCCGGCCGCGTACGACTGCTCCGCGCTGACCCGGGCCGCCTGGCGCGCCGCGGGGGTCGGCATCCCGCGCACCTCGCAGGAGCAGTGGCGGCTCCTGCCGCACGTCCCCATGGCGGCGATGCGCCCGGGCGACCTGGTCGTCTACTTCGACGACGCCAGCCATGTCGGCATCTACGTGGGCGACGGCGCCATCGTCCACGCGCCGCGCCCCGGGCGGCGGATCACGATGGCGGGGGCCGGGTCGATGCCCGTCCTCGGCGTCGTGCGCCCCGGATGACCGCACGCGGCCGTGCCGGGCGGCTGCGTGGGGCCGCCGCGCTGTGACCTGCGTCCTGTGACCCCGGCCGCGTGACCCGTACCACCCCGTCTCCGAGCAAACGTGACGTTGGTCATGCCCGCTTCGTCCCTCCGCGGTCGAAATCCGCAGCTCAGAACCGCATATGACACGGGCGGTTTACCAACAGGGCCTCCCCCGCCGCCGGGCGCTACCGCTATGGTCGCCCTTCAGTGTTCTCGGAGCTGAGCAACCGATCCGACCGATCCGACCGCTCCGGGACGTTGCCCTCGGGGGGAGGGAAGGAATTGTCCGATGTCGCCGATGTCCGCGACCGAGCGGCGCACCGACCAGTACGCCGTCGTGCCGGGGCCGCGCCAGGAAACCACCCTGGCCGACGGCCGGACCTCCCCTGCCCTGACCCTGCTCGTCATCGGTGAGGACCCGGTCGGTGCCTTCACCGTCCCCGACCTGCTGGACGTCTCCGGCACACGGGTCCGCATCCGCCGCGCCCGCAACCTGACCGAGGCCGAGCGGCTGCTCAGGGACGACGTCAACTGCATCCTGCTGGAGCTGTCCGCCCCCGCCGCCGAGGGCGTCTCCGACGGGCTGGACAGCCTGCGGCAGCTGCTGCGCCTCGCCCCGCGCACCGCCGTGCTGGTGCTGACCGCCGGCACGGACACCGACGCCGAGCGCGCCGCCGAGGCCGTCCGCGTCGGCGCCCAGGACCACCTGACCCCGGCCGACCTGGACCCGTCCCACCTGACCCGGGCCATCCGCTACGCCGTGGAGCGCAAGCGCGCCGACGTCGCCCAGCGCCAGCTGACCGAGACCCGGCTGCTCGCCCAGGAGAACTCGCGGCTGGAACGCGGGCTGCTCCCCACGCCGCTGCTCCACGACGCCGACCTGCGCTTCGCCGCCCGCTACCGGCCCGGCCGCAGCCGGGCCCTGCTCGGCGGCGACTTCTACGACACCGTCCGCACCCCGGACGGCACCGTGCACGCGATGATCGGCGACGTCTGCGGCCACGGCCCGGACGAGGCCGCCCTCGGCGTCGAGCTGCGCATCGCCTGGCGCGCGCTGACCCTGGCCGGACTGTGCGGGGCCGCCCTGCTGGGCACCCTGCAGGAGGTCCTGGAGCACGAGCGGTCCCACGACGAGATCTTCGCGACCCTCTGCCAGGTCGACATCAGCCCGGACGGCCGCGCCGCCGACCTCTGGCTGGCCGGTCACCCGGCGCCGCTGGTGTCGCTGTCCGGGATGGCACCGCAGCTGCTGCCGTACGAGCACGGCGGCCCGGCGCTCGGGCTGCTGCCCCAGAGGGACTGCTGGGAGGGCGCGCGCTTCGAGCTGGGCGAGGCGTGGAGCCTGATGCTCTACACCGACGGGCTCATCGAGGGCCGGATCGGCCTGGGCGCGCAGCGGCTGGGCCAGGACGGCATGGTCGAGCTGGTCGGGCGGCAGCTGTCCGCCGGACTCGCCGGCGAGGAGCTGCTGGACGCGGCGATGACGGAGGTACGGGAGCTCAACGGCGGGGAGCTGACGGACGACGTCGCCCTCATGCTCCTGGAGTCGGGCGCCTGATCCGAGGGCCCGGCCGGTCCGCCGGCCGGGGGGAACTCCGCCTCAGCGGTTGAAGGGGCCGTACGGGCCGTCGCTGCTGCTGCCGCCGCCGCGCCGTCGCGGACCGGACACCTGCTTGAGAGCGGGACGCACGTCCACCGTGTAGACGATCACCGCGATCAGGCCGATGACCGGCAGGAACGACATGATCGGCAGGATCGCGATCAGCGCCGCCGCCACGGCGAGGATGATCAGCCAGAAGGGCTTGGTCTTCTTGTCCGCCGCCCGGTAGGCGTCCTCACGCCGGATGGCCGCGTCGACCAGCGCGAAGAGCGCGAAGACCAGCAGGGCGATGGAGATCCAGCCCAGCAAGTTGTAGAAGCCCTGCACCAGCATTGCCGTCCACCTCCGTCATCGGCTCCCACCGTACCGGCACAACGAGCCGGGCACGCCACGCGTGCCCGGCCCGTGATGTTCCGGCCGCTCAGGAAGCGGGCTTGCCCGGCGTCGCGGGCTTCTTGGCGGCGGGGGCCTTCTTGACCGGGGCCTTCTTCGCCTGGCCGTCCTGCAC
>NZ_JARAVO010000100.1:0-31838 GCF_033792805.1 Streptomyces sp. PA03-1a | reverse complement strand
GCTACGGCTACAAGAACCTCAGGTCCCAGGCCGAGGACCTCTCCCAGGCGCCGCTTGCCCAGCGGCGCCTGGGAGAGGTCCTCGGCCTGGGACCTGAGGTTCTTGTAGCCGTAGCCGCGCTCGTCCAGCCAGGCCCTGGCCGCCTCCTCCGCGCGTTCGGTCGCGTCGAGGATGTCCTCCTCCGCCTCGCCGGAGTCGACGAAGCGGAAGGTGAAGGCGGGGCGTGCCGCGATGTCGTAGCTGAGGTGGCCCTCGGGGGTGAAGGCGGCGCGCAGGACGTCGTGTTCCGGTGCGCGGGCGAGGAGTCCGGCGCGCTGCTCGGTGGTGAGTCCGTCGAAGGCGCCGCGGACGGTGACGCGGAAGGTGCGTGTGCTCATCCGCCGACCTTAAGCAGCGGGCTCCGTCCGGCTCCACCGCATTTCACGGGGCCGGGCCGCGGCGCCGCGGGACCGCGCCGGGAGGCGTCCCGCGGCGCCGTGCCCGCGCGGTCAGCCGGTGGTGACCAGCGGCTGGTCGGTGGGGTTCCGGGAGGTGGGACGCAGGCCGGTGAGGCCGATCGTGACGGTGGCGAAGCGGCCTGTCCGGCGGGCCGGCCGAGGACTGCGGCGTGGTTCTCCGTCGTGGAGCCGCCGGCCACGACGAAGGTGACCGCCGACGGCATGCGGACGCCCGGCAGGCAGGTGGGGACGGCGGTCACGGCGAACCACACGGCCGCCGCACGGGCGGGGCCGAGGCGGTCGGCGACTCGCCCGGTGGGGAAGGGACCGCGCGAGAACCGGGCGGGCGCCGCCTCAGCTGTCGCGCGTCACCGCGAGGAGCGCCATGTCGTCGTCGGTCGGACCGCCCGCGTGCCGGTGCACGTCGTCGAGCAGCGCCTCCAGCAACTCGGCCGGCCCGCCGCGCTCCACCCCGGCCAGCCGCGCCTGCGGGTCGTAGAAACGCCCCTTGGCATCGCGGGCGTCGGTGACGCCGTCCGTGCACAGCAGCAAGGTCGAACCCGGCGGGAACGGCACCGTGTCCACCACGGCCTCTCCTTTCCCCAGGCCCTCCACCAGCAGCAGCCCGTACCGCGAGGGCTCGGCGGCACGCACCTTGCCGCGCCGCAGGAGCAGCGGTGCCGGGTGACCGAGGTTCACCAACCGGACGTGGTCGCCGCCGTGCGGGAACTCCACCAGGACCGCGGTGGCGAACCACTCCAGTTGCTCGCCCTCCTCGCGCCGGCTCAACTCCCGCCACAGGGCCCGCAGCATGTGCCCCGCCACGTCCGCCAGGGTCGCCTGCTCGTCGGCCGCCATCCGGAAGCTGCCGAGCACCAGCGTCGCCGCCTCCACGGCGTCCAGACCCTTGCCCCGTACGTCCCCGACGATGCAGCGCAGCCCGTACGACGTGTCCTGGACGGCGTACAGGTCCCCGCCGATCTCCGCCTCGGCCTCCGCCGCCTCGTAACGGGCCGCGATCCGCAGGTCCCGGACCCGCGCGGGCGGTTCGGGGAGCACCGCCCGCTGGACGGCCGCGGTGATCGAGCGGGCGGAGCGCAGCCGGTCCTCGCGCGCCTCCAGCAGCCGGTTGATGAACACCGCGACCACGGCGACCAGCGAGACGGTCAGCAGCTCGCTCATCCCGCTCAGTCCCCGCAGCCGGCCGAAGTGGGCGAGGATCGCCGCGTCCGCGACGATCGCCGCCAGACCGACCACCATCGTGCCCTGCATCGACAGCAGCGGGGCCGCGAGCACCGGGGCGACGGAGTAGAACGACGCGCTCGTGTACTGCGTCGGGGTGAGGAAGTCCACGACGAGACCGCCGACGAGCACCACGACCGGGAGCAGCCGCACGTACCAGCCCACCTCGGCCGGGCCACCGAAGATCTCCTCGTCGGCCCTCCCCACGCACCCTCCCGGTATCTCCCGCTGGCGATCCCTACACGCTCCCCGGCAATCGCCACTGCAGCCACCGCAGACCATCCCGTGGAGTGAACCGCCCGGTCAGGTACCCGTCTGGCCCCACGCGGCTACAGCCGGGGGCCGAAATTGTCGATCATTGCAGCAGGACGCACGGACCTGGTTCCCGCCACCGCCGAGGAGTCGCGCCGATGACGACGTGGACGAAGGACGAACTGGACCGCATCGAGCACGCCGACGAGCTCGCCATCGCGCCGCGGCGCGACCCCGGCACGCTGGACCCGCCGACCACCATCTGGGTGGTCCGCGACGGCGCCGACCTGTACGTACGGGCCTACCGCGGGCGCGGCGGCACCTGGTTCCGCGCCGCGCAGACGCGGCACGAGGGCCGGATCAGCGCCGGCGGCGTCGAGCGGGACGTCACCTTCGTCGAGGTCGACGACCCGGACGTCAACGAACGCCTCGACGCCGCCTACCGCGGCAAGTACGGCCACTACAGCGCGGAGTACGTGGAGCCCATGGTGGCCGGGACCGCGCGCGCCGCGACGCTCAAGCTCGTGCCGCGCTGACATGACGACCATGGTCATCGTCGGGGCGGGGCAGGGTCTGGGCGCCGCCGCGGCGCGCCAGTTCGGCTGCGACGGCTTCGACGTCGCGCTCGTCTCCCGCGACCAGGACCGCGTGGACTGCCTGGCGGCCGACCTGGACAGGGACGGCGTGACCGCGCGGGGGTTCGCCGCCGACGTCCGCGACCCGGTCGCCCTCGGGGCCGCTCTGGACGCCGCCGCGGCAGCGCTCGGGCCGATCGAGGTACTGCAGTACAGTCCCGCGCCGCACCGGGACTTCATGAAGCCCCTCCTGGACAGCACGCCCGCCGACTTCGCGGGACCGCTGGAGTTCTCCCTGTACGGCGTGGTCACGGCCGTCCACGCGGTGCTGCCCGACATGCGCTTCCTGGGCCGGGGCACGATCCTCTTCGTCAACGGCGGCAGTGCGGTGCGGCCGCTGCCGTCCCGCGCGGGGACCTCCGTGGCGTACGCGGCCGAGACCGCCTACGCGCGGATGCTGCACGACACGCTGGCCGCCGAGGCCATCCACGTCGCGCAGTTGATCATTCCCGGGGTCATCGCGCCCGGGCACCCGAGGAACGATCCGGCCGCGCTGGCGCGCGCCCTGTGGGCGATCCACCGGGAACGGACCGGGTTCCGGCACTTCGCGGGCGTCCTGGAGGGCGAGGGCTGAACGACGGCGCGGTGACCACCGGGCCGCAGCGGCAGCCGTCCCGAACGGCCGTCCCGGCGGCGAGCCGACTTCGGGGGTGACGGTACGTGAGGTAGACAACCAGCGCGGACACGGAGCGTGTGTGTCCGCCGCCCATGTCGCCGCCCCGAGGAGCCAGCCGTGACCCAGGAGTTCTCCGGATCCACCGCCCTCGTCACGGGCGCCACAGCAGGGATCGGGCGGGGGGTCGCGCTGCGGCTGGCGGCACTGGGCGCCGAGGTCGTCGTCCACGGGCGGGACGGGGAGCGCGGTGCGGAGGTCGTCGCGGAGGTGGCGAACGCGGGCGGGCGCGCCCGGTTCGTCGCCGCCGACCTCTCCGACCCCGGCGACGTGCTGCGCCTCGCCGAGGCGGCGGGCGCGGTGGACGTGCTGGTCAACAACGCGGGCATCTACCGGTTCGCGGGCGCCGCCGGCACCACGGCCGGGATGTTCGACCTCCACATGGCCGTCAACGCCCGCGCGCCCCTGCTGCTCGTCGGGGCCCTCGCACCCGGCATGGCCGCCCGCGGCCGGGGCGCGGTCGTCAACCTGAGCACCCTGGCGGCGAGCGTCCCCGCCCGTGGGGCCGCCGCCTACGGGGCCTCCAAGGCGGCGCTGGAGCTCATGACCCGCGTGTGGGCCGACGAGTTCGGCGCCCGCGGGGTACGGGTGAACGCCGTGGCCTCCGGGCCGGTCCGCACCCCCGGAACCGTCGGGATGGGCGAGGACGCGCTGGCGGCCGTCGCACGGAACACCGTCCTGGGCCGGGTCGCCGAGGTCGACGAGATCGTCGAGGCGATCGTCTTCCTGGCCTCGGACCGCGCAGGGTACGTCACCGGCGCCGTCCTGGACGCGTACGGCGGTCAGCCGGCGATCGGCTGACCGCACCCCCTCCGGAAGGACCCTCGCCCATGAAGGTGCCGCCGCATCCCGGCCTCGGCGGGGACCGCGTCTACCTGGACCACAACGCCACCACCCCCGTCGACCCGAGGGTGGTGGAGGCGATGGGGCCCTGCCTCACCACCGGGTTCGGCAACCCCTCCAGCGGGCACGCCTGGGCCGCGGAGCCGGCCGCGGCGCTGGCGCGGGCGCGCCGCCAGGTCGCGGCGCTGATCGGGGCGACCGCGGAGGGGATCGTGTTCACCGGGTCGGGGTCCGAGGCGGACAACCTCGCCCTGCGCGGCGCGGTGCTCGCCGCGGGTACCGACCGTCCGCACGTGATCACCCAGGTCACCGAGCACCCGGCGGTGCTGGAGACCTGCCGCGCGCTGCAGCGGCTGCACGGGGTGCGGGTGACGTACCTGCCGGTGGACCGGGAGGGCCGGGTCGACCCGGCCGCGCTGGCCGCGGCCCTCACCGGGCGCACCGTGCTGGTCTCCGTCATGGCCGCCAACAACGAGACCGGCACCCTGCAGCCCGTCGCGGAACTCGCCCGGCTCGCCCGCGCCCGGGGCGCGCTGTTCCACTGCGACGCCGCCCAGGCCGCCGGGAAGGTCCCGCTGGAAGTGCGCGGGCTGGGGGTGGACCTGCTGACGGTAGTGGGGCACAAGATGTACGCGCCGAAGGGGGTGGCCGCCCTCTACGTGCGCCCGGGGCTCCGCCTGGAGCCCCTGGTGTACGGGGGCGGGCAGGAGGGCGGGCTGCGGGCCGGCACCGAGAACGTCGCCCTCGCGGTGGCGCTGGGGGCCGCCGCCGAGCTGGCGGCCGCCGAACTCGCCGACGGCGGGGCCGAGCGTGCCGAGGCGTTGCGCGACCGCCTGCACCAGGGCCTGACGCGGGCGCTGCCCGGCCGGGTCCACCTCAACGGGTCCGTCCGCCACCGCCTGCCCACCACGCTGAACATCAGCATCGACGGCGTCCCGGCCCACGAACTGCTCGCCTCGGTGCCCCGGCTCGCGGCCTCCACCGGTTCGGCCTGCCACAGCGGCAGTCGTACGGCGTCCCCGGTGCTGCGCGCGATGGGCCTGGACGAGGCCCGCGCCCAGGCCGCCGTACGCCTGTCGGTGGGGCGCTGGACCACCGCGGACGACGTCGACCGTGCCTCCGGGCTGCTCGCCGCGGCCGTCGGCGCCCTCGCCTGATCCGGGAGCCGCCACGGACTTGCGGGCGGCCCCCCGAGCGGTAGCGTCGAAAAGGCGGACGAAGGGCACGACCCCCGCACGAAGGAGCACGCGGATGGGCGTGAAACGGTGGATCGAGGCATGGCCGGTGTACCGGCAGCTCACCGGGACGGACCCGCTGGGCCGGGGAAAGGCCGCGCAGTCGGCCCGGTCGGCCACACTCGGGGCCCGCACGGAGAGCGCCGACCGGGTGGCCGGCTCGGTGTGCCCCTACTGCGCCGTGGGCTGCGCGCAGCGGGTGTACGTCAAGGACGAGAAGGTCGTGCAGATCGAGGGCGACCCCCACAGCCCGATCTCCCGCGGCCGGCTGTGCCCGAAGGGCTCGGCCAGCAAGCAGCTGGTCACCGGGCCCCAGCGGGAGCAGCGGGTGCTCTACCGCCCGCCGTACGGCACCGCCTGGCAGGAGCTGGACCTGGACACGGCCATGGACATGGTGGCCGACCGGGTGCTCGACGCACGGCGCAAGGGCTGGCAGGACACGGACGCGGACGGCAGGACGCTGCGCCGCACCATGGGCCTGGCCAGTCTCGGCGGGGCGACGCTGGACAACGAGGAGAACTACCTCATCAAGAAGTTGTTCACCGCCCTGGGCGCCCTGCAGATCGAGAACCAGGCCCGCATTTGACACTCCGCCACGGTTCCCGGTCTGGGAGCCTCGTTCGGACGTGGCGGCGCCACCGACTACCAGCAGGACCTGGTCAACTCCGACTGCATCGTCATCATGGGATCCAACATGGCCGAGGCCCATCCGGTCGGGTTCCAGTGGGTCATCGAGGCCAAGGCGCGCGGTGCCAGGGTCATCCACATCGACCCGCGGTTCACGCGGACGAGCGCGCACGCGGACCAGCACGTCACCATCCGGGCCGGCACCGACATCGCGTTCCTCGGCGGCGTGATCAACCACATCCTCACGCACGACCTCGACTTCCGGGAGTACGTGGAGGCGTACACCAACGCGCCCTTCCTGCTGAGCGAGCGCTACCAGGACACCGAGGACCTGGACGGGCTGTTCAGCGGGTACGACCCGCACACCGCCGCGTACGACGCGTCGAGCTGGACGTACGCGAGCGCCCCCATGGAGGAGCGGCCGGGCCACCACCTCAAGGAGTCGTCCGCCCCGTTCCAGCACGGCGCGGGCGGCCCGTTCATCGAGGGGGCCGCGGGAGGGATCGAGTCCGACCCCACGCTGGAGCACCCGCGCTGCGTGTTCCAGGTGCTCAAGCGGCACTTCTCCCGCTACACCCCCGAGATGGTGGAGCGCATCTGCGGCGTGCCGCAGGAGCTGTTCCTGCAAGTGTGCCGGGCCTGGACGGAGAACTCCGGCCGGGAGCGCACCACCGCGCTGGTGTACAGCGTCGGCTGGACCCAGCACTCGGTGGGCGCCCAGTACATCCGGGCCGGGTCGATCATCCAGCTGCTGCTGGGCAACATCGGCCGCCCGGGCGGCGGGATCTTCGCGTTGCGCGGCCACGCCAGCATCCAGGGTTCCACGGACGTGCCCACGCTCTTCAACCTGCTGCCGGGCTACCTGCCGATGCCGGACACCACCCACGACGACCTGGCCACGTACCTGGAAGGGGTCCGCGGCCGGGGGCAGAAGGGGTTCTGGGGCGCCGCCGACGCCTACACGGTCTCGCTGCTCAAGGAGTACTGGGGCGACGCCGCGACCGCCGAGAACGACTACTGCTTCGACTACCTGCCCCGGATCAACGGTGACCACGGCACCTACCGCACCGTGATGGACATGGTCGACGGCGGGAAGGTCTTCGGCTACTTCCTGCTGGGGCAGAACCCCGCGGTCGGCTCGGCCCACGGGCGGCTGCAGCGCCTGGGCATGGCGAACCTCGACTGGCTGGTCGTGCGCGACCTCACCATGATCGAGAGCGCCACGTTCTGGAAGGACGCGCCCGAGATCGAGACCGGGGAGATCGCCACCGAGCGGTGCCGCACCGAGGTGTTCTTCTTCCCCGCCGCCTCGCACGTGGAGAAGGCCGGCACCTTCACGCAGACGCAGCGGATGCTCCAGTGGCGCGACCAGGCCGTCGAACCGTCCGGGGACCAGCGGTCGGAGCTGTGGTTCTTCCACCAACTGGGCGTGCTGCTGAAGGAGAAGCTGGCCGGCTCGGCCGACGAACGCGACCGCCCCCTGCTGGACCTGGCCTGGGACTACGAGACGGAGGGCGACGAGCCGTCCCCGGCGGACGTGCTGCGCCACATCAACGGCATCGACCTGCGCACCGGCCGGACGGTCGACGGCTACCCCGACCTGAAGGCCGACGGCACCACCGCCTGCGGCTGCTGGATCTACAGCGGCGTCTACGCGAACGAGACCAACCAGTCCCGGCGCCGGACCTCGCGCTTCGAGACGGGCCCGTACGACGCCGAATGGGGCTGGACATGGCCCCTCAACCGCAGGGTGCTGTACAACCGCGCCTCCGCCGACCCGCAGGGGCGGCCCTGGAGCGAGCGGAAGAAGCTGGTCTGGTGGGACGCGGAGGCGGGTGAGTGGACCGGCCACGACACCCCGGACTTCGAGAAGAACAAGCCGCCGGACTACCGGGCACCGGAGGGCGCGTCGGGCGTCGAGGCGCTCGACGGCGACGACCCGTTCATCATGATGCGCGACGGGAAGGGCTGGCTGTTCGCCCCGGCCGGGCTCGCGGACGGCCCGCTGCCCACGCACTACGAGCCGCACGAGTCGCCGATGCGCAACCTGCTCTACGGCCAGCAGGGCAACCCGGTGCGCAAGGTCTACGGTCGCCCCGACAACCCGTCCAACCCGGCGCCGCCCGAGGCGCATTCCGAGGTGTTCCCGTACGTGTTCACCGCGGCACGGCTGACCGAGCACCACACGGCGGGCGCGATGAGCCGGCAGCTGCCCTACCTGGCGGAGCTCCAGCCGGAGTTGTTCGTGGAGGTCTCGCCGGAGCTGGCGGCCGAGCGCGGGCTGCGCCACCTGGACTGGGCCCATGTGGTCACCAGCAGGACCGCGGTCGACGCGCGCGTGATGGTGACCGACCGGATGGCGCCGCTGCGCGTCGACGGACGGGTCGTCCACCAGGTCTGGATGCCCTACCACTGGGGCCAGACCGGGCTCACCAAGGGCGACGTGGTCAACGACCTGATCGGCGTGGTGGCCGACCCGAACGTGTTCATCCAGGAGAGCAAGGTGCTGACCTGCGACGTCCGGCCCGGGCGGCGCCCGCGGGGGCCCGAACTGCTCACGTACGTCGAGGACTACCGCCGCCGCGCCGGGATCACGCCGGAGACCGGTACCCGCATAGCGACGGCCGGCGGCCGCGCCGAGCGGGCGCACCTCGAACCGGACCCGCCGGAGGAGCCGTCATGACGCAGGACAACAGCTTCTACGGGCCGCTCGCGGACCCCGCCGAGGACGCCGGCCACCGCGACCACCCGCCGCGCATGGGCTTCTTCACCGACACCTCCGTGTGCATCGGCTGCAAGGCGTGCGAGGTGGCCTGCAAGGAGTGGAACGCCATTCCCGAGGACGGCATCGACCTGCTGGGCATGTCGTTCGACAACACCGGCATGCTCGGCGCGAGTTCGTGGCGGCACGTCGCCTTCATCGAGCAGCAGCGCCCGCTCGGCCGCCAGGACGCGGGGCTGGCGGGGCTGCCCGTGGGCCCGTCCGCGACGGAGGCGACGGAGGAGGTGGTGGCCGACGCCCTGGAGGTTGCGAAGCGCGGTGGCGGCGACCTGGGAACCGCCCCGGTTGACCTGGGCTTCCCCTCCTTCGACCTGCCGGGCGCCGGGACGGGCGCGGAGGCCCGCAGCGAGTTCCGCTGGCTGATGTCCTCGGACGTGTGCAAGCACTGCACGCACGCCGGCTGCCTGGACGTGTGCCCCACCGGCGCGCTGTTCCGCACCGAGTTCGGCACGGTCGTCGTCCAGCCCGACATCTGCAACGGCTGCGGCTACTGCGTGTCCGGCTGCCCGTACGGCGTCATCGACCGGCGGCCCGACGACGGCCGGGCCTGGAAGTGCACCATGTGCTACGACCGGCTCCGCGACGGCATGGAACCGGCGTGCGCCAAGGCCTGCCCCACCGACTCCATCCAGTACGGCCCCCTTGACGAGCTGCGCGAACGCGCCGACCGGCGCCTGGAGACGCTGCACGAAGCGGGGGTGCCCGAGGCCCAGCTGTACGGACGCGACCCCGACGACGGGGTCGGCGGGGACGGCGCGTTCTTCCTGCTGCTCGACGACCCGGAGGTGTACGGGCTCCCGCCGGACCCGGTCGTGCCGACCCGCGACCTGGCGTCGATGTGGAAGCACGCGGGCGTGGCGGCGTCGGCGCTGCTCGCCGCCTCGGCCGCGGTGTTCCTCGGCGGGAGGCGGCGGTGAGCGGCGACCGGGCCGTGCGGCACGGCCGGGGCGGCCGCGACGACGACGGGAGCCGCGAGCGCCCCATGGTGCCGCGGGCCACGTTCCGCTCGTACTACGGGCGTCCGGTGCTCAAGCCGCCGGTGTGGGAGTGGAAGATCCCCGCCTACCTGTTCACCGGCGGGCTGTCGGCCGGCGCCGCGCTGCTCGCGGCGGGCGCGGACCTGACGCGGCGTCCCGGGCTGGCCCGGGCGGGCCGGGTCGGCGGCTTCGGCGCCCTGCTCGCGAGCATGTACCTGCTCGTCGCGGACCTCGGGCGGCCGGAGCGCTTCCATCACATGCTGCGGGTCGCCAAGCCGAGTTCGCCCATGTCGGTGGGCACCTGGATCCTCGTCGCGTACGGGCCGGGCAGCGCCCTGGCCGCCGCGGCCGAGGTGCTGCCCGCGGGAGTGCGCGCCACGCTGCCCGGGAAGCTGCTCCGGGCGGCCGCCCGCCCGGCCGGACTGTCGGCGGCCCTGCTCGCGCCGGGCGTCGCCTCGTACACGGCCGTGCTCCTGTCGCAGACGGCCGTACCGGCATGGCACGACGCCCGTGGCGAGCTGCCGTTCGTCTTCACCGGCTCGGCGGCGGCGAGCGGCGCGGGCCTGGGCATGCTCCTGGCCCCCGTGGCCGAGGCGGGCCCCGCGCGGCGGCTCGGCGCGGTCGGCGCGGCGGCCGAGGTCGTCGCCTCCCGCCTGATCGACCGGCGCCCGGGCCTGGTGACGGAGGCCTACACCACCGGCCGGCCGCACCGCCTGCGCAAGGCGTCCGAGTACCTCACCCTGGGCGGTGCGCTCACCGCGCTGACCCTCGCCCGGCGCAGCCGCGTCTGCGCCGCCGTGGGCGGACTGGCCCTGATGGCGGGCAGCGTCCTGCAGCGCTTCGGCACCTTCGAAGCGGGCGTCACCTCCACGAAGGACCCCGCCTACGTGGTGAAACCCCAGCGCGAACGCCTCCAGGCGCGCGCCGAGGGAAACGACGGTCCCGCCGGGACGTGACCCCCGGGCATCCGCCCTTCGCGGGCCCTCACCCTGGGCGGTGCGCTCACCGCGCTGACCCTCGCCCGGCGCAGCCGCGTCTGCGCCGCCGTGGGCGGACTGGCCCTGATGGCGGGCAGCGTCCTGCAGCGCTTCGGCACCTTCGAAGCGGGCGTCACCTCCACCAAGGACCCCGCCTACGTGGTGAAACCCCAGCGCGAACGCCTCCAGGCCCGCGCCGAGGACGACGACCGCTGCGCCGGGACGTGACCCCCGGGCACCCTCCCGTCACGGGCCCTCACCCCGGCGGTGCGACGACCGCGCCGACCCCGCCCGGCGCAGCCGCGTCCGCGCCGCCGTAGGCGGACTGGCCCTGATGGCGGGCAGCGCCCTGCAGCGCTTCGGCACCTTCGAAGCGGGCGTCACCTCCGCGAAAGACCCCGCCTACGTGGTGAAACCCCAGCGCGAGGCACGCGCCGAGGACGACGACCGCTGCGCCGGGGCGTGACGCTGCGATGACCGGGCCGACCTCGCCGGGCGCAGCCGTGTGTAAGCCGCCGTGGGCGGGCCCATGACGGAGGCGGCCTGCGCGAGGCGTCCGAGTGCGTCGCGCCGGGCGACGCGCTCACCGCACTGACCCTTGCCACGACGCAGCCACGCCCCGGCGGCCCTTGGCGCCAGGGGGTGCGCGGAGGGTGCTGCGCCCGGTGGGCGGCGCCATGGTCGAACGAGGCCGCCACGGGCCGGTCCGGCCCGCCGGTGCCCGGGCGTGAACGGCTTCCGGCACATACCGGCGGCCGGCCACGGCCCCACCGTTGACCCGGGTGCTCAGCCCAGCCGGGAGTCGGCGTAGGCCAGGTTGACGTCGCGCTGGTAGGCCGCGAGGCCCGGCGCGATCGCCTCGTACGCGGTGCGCCACCGCTCGTCGTCGACGCAGGCGCGCCCGATCGCCCGGTACTCGTCGGCGGTGACGGGGCGCATGGCGGTGAGCGCGCGGTACTGGACATCGGCCTCGGCCTGGGCGGGTGCCCCGTCGGCCGGGACGCCGGCGGCCATCAGCTTGGCCAGCCGGATCATCTGTGCGGTGCGCTCGCGGTGCCCGGCGTCGATCTCGGCCTCGCTCATGCCGGCGGTCCTGCGGGCGACCGCTTCGGCGTGCTCGGGGAAGTCGCGCAGGCTCTCGCCGTACTGGTCCGGCCGCACGCCTTCGAAGAGGTTGTCGGGGCGGTTGATGGCGTCCATGGGTGTGCCGTCCTTCCTGGATTTCTCCAGTCCGGCGATCGTGCGGGAGACGGTGCGGGCGAGTGCGTCGAGCCGGTCCCGTTCGGCGAGCAGCCGCCGGTGGTGCCCGCGCAACGCGTCCACCTCGTCGACCTGCCGGGCGAGGACCCGGCCGATCTCGGGCAGGCCGAGCCCCAGCGTCCGCAGGACGAGGATCTGCTGCAGCCGCAGGAGCTGCGCCTGCCCGTAGTAGCGGTGACCGCCGGCGCCGGTCCTGGCAGGCGGCAGCAGACCCGTCTCGTCGTAGTGCCGCAGGGTCCGGGCGGTGACGCCGGACATCCGGGCGACCTCCGCGATCGGCCACTCCATCGCCGCTCCCTCACGACCGCTTCCTCGGGCCGGTCCCTCCGGCCCTGGTCAGGACGGTAGAGGTTGCCGCTGCGGCAACCGCAAGCCCCGGACCACAGCATCCCGCGGCACCGGGCTGCGCGCCGGTGTGGCGGGAGCGCCCCGCGGCCACCGCCGCCGTACCCTTGGCCGCAGCCAGGCCAGAGCGAAGGTGCTGCTGATGGACCGCGACCGGACCTCCACCGCTCCCTCCCCGCCCGCCGACGCCCGCCGCCGGGTGCCCCGCACGGACACGCTGCTCGCCGACCCCCGGCTCGCCGCGGCCGCGGAGCGGCTCGGGCGGACCGTGGTCAAGGAGGTGGTGGCCGGGGTACAGGAGCGGGCGCGGTCCGGAGAGGTCCCCGTCGACGAACTCGCCGAGCGGGCCGTCGCGGCGCTCCCGGCGACCGCCGCCGGGCTGCGTCCGGTGCTCAACGCCACCGGCGTCTTGCTGCACACGAACCTCGGTCGTGCCCCGCTGTCGGGGGCGGCCCGCGACGCGGTGCTGGCCGCCTCCGGGACGACGGACGTGGAGCTGGATCTCGCCACCGGCGCGCGCTCCCGCAGGGGGCGTTCGGCGCTGGAGGCGCTGCTGCGGCAGGTGCCCGCCGCCGAGGCGGCCCATGTGGTCAACAACGGCGCCGCGGCGCTGGTGCTGGCGGCCACGGCGCTCGCACAGGGCCGGGAGATCGTCGTCAGCCGCGGTGAGCTGGTGGAGATCGGGGACGGCTTCCGGCTGCCCGACCTGCTGGTCTCCACGGGCGCCCGGCTGCGCGAGGTGGGGACGACCAATCGGTCCGCGCCGGAGGACTACGCGGCGGCCGTGGGGCCGGACACCGGGTTCGTCCTCAAGGTGCACCCGTCCAACTTCCGCATCACCGGCTTCACCCGGGACGTGCCCGTCGCGGAACTGGCGCGGCTCGGCGTGCCCGTGGTGGCCGACATCGGTTCCGGGCTGCTGGTCCCCGACCCGGTGCTGCCGGACGAACCCGACGCGACGAGCTGGCTGCGCGCGGGGGCCTCCCTGGTCACCGCCAGCGGCGACAAGCTGCTGGGCGGACCGCAGTGCGGCCTCGTGCTGGGCCGCGCCGACCTGGTGCGCAGGCTCGCCCGCCACCCGCTGGCCCGTGCGCTGCGCGTGGACAAGCTGACCCTGGCGGCCCTGGAGGCGACCGTCCGCGGCCCTGCCACCCCGACCCGGACGGCGCTGCACGCCGACCCCGCACGGCTGCGGGACCGGGCCGGACGCCTGGCCGCCGGGCTGCGTGCCGACGGGTTCGACAGCCACGCGTGCGACTCGCTGGCGGTCGTCGGCGGGGGCGGTGCCCCCGGCGTCACCCTGCCCAGCGCCGCCGTGTCGTTGCCCGCCGCGTACGCGGTCCTGCTGCGGCGGGCCGATCCCGCCGTACTGGCCCGCGTGGAGGAGGGCCGGTGCCTGCTCGATCTGCGGGCGGTGCCGGAGGAGGCGGACGAGGAGCTGGCGGTGGCCGTGCGCCGGGCCGGCATCCTGCCGGGAACGGAGGGCTGACGTGCACGTCATCGCCACCGCGGGCCACGTCGACCACGGCAAGTCCGCGCTGCTGCGGGCCCTGACCGGGATGGAACCCGACCGCTGGGCGGAGGAGCGCCGGCGCGGCATGACGCTGGACCTCGGGTTCGTGTGGACGCGGCTCCCCGGCGCGGGGGACGTGGCCTTCGTGGACGTGCCCGGCCACGAGCGCCTGGTGGGCAACATGCTGGCCGGTGTCGGCCCGGTTCCCGCGGTGCTCTTCGTGGTCGCCGCCGACCAGGGCTGGCAGCCGCAGTCCGAGGAGCACCTCGCCGTCCTGGACGCCCTCGGCGTGCGGCACGGCGTCCTGGCCGTCTCCCGCTGCGACCTCGCCGACCCCGACGCGGCACGCAAGGAGGCCGGGGCCCGCATCGCGGAGTCCTCGCTCGGCGACGTGGAGTGCGTGGCCGTCAGCCCCGTCACCGGCGCGGGGCTCGACGCACTGCGGGCGGCCCTGGTCCGGCTGGCGGGCGGGCTGCCCGCCCCCGATCCGGCGGCGGACGTACGGCTGTGGGTCGACCGCGCGTTCACCGTGCGGGGCCGGGGCACGGTCGTCACCGGCACGCTCGCGGCGGGCACCGTCCGGGTCGGCGACCACCTCCACCTCGCCCGTGACGGACGGCCGTTGCGCGTGCGGGGCCTGGAGTCCCTGAAGGAGCCGACGCAGGAGGTGGGCGCGGTCGCCCGGGTGGCGGTCAACGTCACCGGGCCCGCGGCGGGCGACCTGCGGCGCGGGGACGCGCTCCTCACCCCGGACCGCTGGCTGACCACCGACCTCGTCGACGTGCGGCTGCGCGGCGACCCCTCCGGCGACCTGCCCCGCGAACTCATGCTGCACGCCGGCTCGGCCGCCGTGCCGGTGACGGTCCGTCCGCTCGGCGACGACAGTGCGCGCCTGCGGCTGGCGACGGCGCTGCCCCTGCGGGTCGCCGACACGGCCCTGTTGCGCGACCCGGGGCGGCACCGCATCCCCGCGGGGCTCACCGTCCTCGACGTCCGTCCGCCCCGGCTGACCCAACGTGGCGCTGCGGCGGCGCGGGCCGCCGAACTCCGGTCCGCCGCCGGGGTCGGGGACGGGGCTGCGGGACTGCGCCGCCGTGGACTGGTCCGGCGCGCGGAACTGCTCGCCATGGGGGTCCCGGCACCGGGCGACCCGGTGGCGGGCGACTGGCTGGCGGACCCGGAGCACTGGGCGGCGCTGCGTGAGCGGCTGCGGGAGGCGGTCGAGGAGCACGCCGTAGGTCACCCGTTGGAGCCGGGCATGCCCTTGGAGTCGGCCCGCCAGGCCCTCGGCCTGCCGGACCGCACCCTGGTGGAGGCACTCGCCTCGGCCGTACCGGGCCTGCGGCACGGCGACGGCAGGCTGTACGGGAGCCACGCCCGCCCGACGCTGCCGCCCGCGGCCCAGGCCGCCGTCGAGGCGGTACGCGCCGATCTGGCACGTACGCCGTTCCGCGCGCCGGAGGCCGAACGGCTGGAGCAGCTCGGGCTGACCCCCAAGCTCCTGGCGGCGGCAGAATCGGCGGGCGCGCTGCTGAGGATCGGCGAGGGCCTCGTGCTGCTGCCGGGCGCGGACGCGCAGGCGGCAGCCGTACTGGCCGGGCTGGAGCAGCCGTTCACCGCGAGCGAGGCGCGCAGGGCCCTGGACACCACCCGGCGCGTCGTCATCCCCCTGCTGGAGCACCTGGACCGGCAGGGCCGCACCGTCCGGCTGGACGGTGCCGTCCGCCGCTGCCCCGGGGCGGGCGCCGCAAAAGCGCCGGGCAAGTCCGATGAGGGCTGAAGCACCGGGGCGGAGCGGCCCGCGGAGACGGACGGGAATCGAACCCGCCTGCCCGAGTTGCTCGGACACCTCGGTTTTGAAGACCGGGAGGGCCACCAGGCACCCTTACGTCTCCCCGCCGGACCGGAGGCCCATGGAACAGCCGGCCACCACCCAAGTCAACCCGCCACACGGGATGTCACCCGGGCCCGCGCAACCACGCCCGGCCCCACAGCGGAAGGACCACAGCAGCCATGACGGGAACCGGCGTCCGGCAGGACAGCGTGCGACTGACGCAGTACGCCCACGGCGGCGGCTGCGCCTGCAAGATCCCCCCAGGGGAACTGGAGCAGATGGTGGCGGGGCTGACGCCCGAAGGCATGGCGGGCGCCCTCGGGGCCGACCTGCTCGTGGGCCTGGACACCGGCGACGACGCCGCCGTCGTCCGGCTGCCCGGCGGATCCGGCGGAACCGGCGCACGGGCGGTGGTGAGCACCGCCGACTTCTTCACCCCGGTGGTCGACGATCCGTACGACTGGGGGCGGATCGCCGCCGCCAACGCCCTTTCCGACGTCTACGCCATGGGCGGCACCCCGCTGGTGGCCGTCAACCTCTTGTGCTGGCCGCGGGACGTCCTGCCGCTGGAACTGGCCCGGGAGGTGCTGCACGGGGGGCTGGACGTCGCGGCCGAGGCGGGCTGCGCCGTGGGCGGCGGCCACAGCGTCGACGACCCGGAGCCGAAGTACGGCATGGCCGTCACCGGCACCGCCGACCCGGACCGCCTGCTGCGTAACGACGCCGGCCGGCCCGGTGTGCCGCTGTCGCTGACCAAGCCCCTGGGACTGGGCGTCCTCAACAACCGCCACAAGACGACCGGCGAGGTCTTCCCGCAGGCCGTGCAGACCATGACCACGCTCAACCGGGACGCCGCCGCGCAGGCACTGGCGGCGGGCGCGGTGTGCGCGACCGACGTGACCGGCTTCGGGCTCCTGGGCCACCTGTACAAGCTTGCCCGCGCCTCCGGGGTGAGCGCCGTCGTCCACGCCTCGGCGGTTCCGTACCTCGACGGCGCGCGGGAGGCCGCCACGGACGGCTACGTCAGCGGCGGCACGCGCCGCAACCTGGACTGGGTCGCCCCGCACACCGACTTCGGCGGCGCCGACGAGGTGACCCGGTTGCTGCTGGCCGACGCCCAGACCTCCGGCGGCCTTCTGGTGGCCGGGGAACTGCCCGGTGCCCCGGTCATCGGGGAGCTGGTGCCGGCCGGTGAGCACCGGCTCGTCCTCCGCTGATCGTCCCACCCGCGGCCCGACCTGCCGGAACAGTGGTTGTTACACTGTTTCTCCGGACGACGACTCCATCACCCGCCCGGAGAGAACCGTGACCATCACCCACGCCGACGTACGGGCCGCGGCCGCCCGCATCTCCGGGCACATCCGCCCGGTCACGCTCGCCCCGGTGGACCAGGGGGCGTTCGGCGCCGCCGTACAGGGCTGGCTGGCGCTGGAGTCCATGCAGCACACGGGGTCGTTCAAGGCGCGCGGTGCGTTCAACTTCCTCCGCCGCCACGTCGAGCGGGACGCCATGCCCGAGGCCGGCGTGGTCATCGCCTCCGGGGGCAACGCGGGCCTGGCATGTGCCTGGGCCGCGGCCCGGCACGGCGTGCCCGCCACGGTCTTCGTCCCCGAGACGGCGCCCGCGGTCAAGGTCGGGAAGCTGCGCGACCTTGGCGCGGACGTGCGCCAAGTCGGCAGCGAGTACGCCGAGGCCCTGGAGGCCTCGCAGAAGTACGCCGCCGAGAGCGGCGCGCTGGAGTCCCACGCCTACGACCATCCGCTCATCGCGGCCGGGGCGGGGACCTTGATGGAGGAGATCGTCGCGGCGCTCCCCGGCCTGGACACGGTGGTCGTCGCGGTCGGGGGCGGCGGACTGTTCGCCGGGGTCGCGGCGTCCGCGCTGGAGCACGGGGTGCGGGTGGTGGCGGTGGAGCCCGAGGGGTCGTGCGCGCTGCACGCGGCCGTCGCGGCCGGCGAGGTGGTGGACGTACCCGTCCGGTCCGTCGCGGCGGACTCCCTGGGCGCGCGCCGGGCCTCCCGCACGGCCCTGGAGTGGGCGCTGAAGGACGGCGTGCGCTCCGTCCTCGTCCCCGACGAGGCGATCGTCGCGGCCCGCCGCACGCTGTGGGACCACCGCCGCCTCGCCGTCGAGCACGGCGCCGCGACCGCCCTCGCCGCCCTCACCTCCGGCGCCCACCGCCCCGCCCCCGGCGAGCGCGTCGCCGTCATCGTCTGCGGGGCGAACACGGATCCGTCCGACCTGGTGCGCGTCTCCTGAGGGTTCATCCGACGGAACGCCACGGGCCTGGCGCCCGCAGCCCCCGGGGCGGTTGAATGCCGCGGTGACGAACGACATGCGGGAACAGTCCTCCACGGGGTCGCCCAGCGACGGAGTACGAGCCGTCGAGTTCACCTGGCTGCCGGGCACGGACGACATCGCCGAGGTGCTCGGCGCGCAGAGGCGCCGCCTCGAGCTCTGGCGTGGCCCGCTGTTCTTCGCCGCCGTCATGGTCGCGGTGATCGCCGGACTGCGGGTGTTCGCTCCCGATGCGGCCGACATCACCGGTCTGACCGTCGGCGGCGGCCTGGGAACGCTGACCTGGCTCATGGCCGGAGTGTTCGACCGGCGCCGCCAACTGCGGAAGGCGACCGCGTACGCCCGCTCCCAGGGCGAATGCACCATCAGCGTGGACGACGACGGCATCCGCACCGCCTCCGCCTTCACCGAGTTCAAGGTGCCCTGGACGTCGCTCACCCACTACGTCGAGACGCCGCGGCTCTTCCTGCTGGTCCACGGCGACGGCTTCAGCAGCATGAGCCTGCTGCCGAAGTGGGGCCTGGGCGGCGGACCGGAGGTGGAAGGGCTGCGCACGATCGTGACCCGGCACCTCGGCCCACGGCCGCGCGCCGTCAGCGGTGCCCGGCCGGGAGGTGCTCGGCGCTGGCGGCGTGGATGAGGGCGCGCAGCGCCTCGTAGTAGACCTCGTGGTCGACCAGGGCGGGGAGGACGACGTTCATCGCACCGGTCAGCGTGGGGAAGTCCTCGGGGTCGAGCGCGGCCAGGGCCGTGCGGGCGGAAGCGACGACCTTCTTCTCGTCGCGCTGGTCGCCGAAGGCGACGGCACCGAGGGTGAGCAGGTAGAGCCGGCGGTAGACGCGGATGGCCGTCCCGGCGTCCATGCCGGCGGCGACGCTGTGGGCCATCTGCGGCTCGACGAGCCGGCCCAGCATCTGCGGGCCCAGCCAGGAACGGCCGGCGCGCAGCGCCACCAGTCCCGGGTGCCGGGTGAGCAGGCGGTACAGGCCGGTGAAGCGGGTCTCCGTCGCGGCGGCCCAGTCGCCCTCCAGGGGCACCAGGGCCAGCGACGCGGCGACATGGTCGGCGCAGGCGCTCAGCAGCCCGTCGAAATCGCCGCAGCGCCGGAAGACCGTGGCGTGCGAGACGCCGAGGCGCGTGGCCACGGCGCGGAAACTGAGCCCGGCGGGCCCGTCCTCGTCGATGACGGCGAGCGCCGTCTGCGCCACGGCGTCCAGCGTCGGCTGCTCGGCGGCCGCCTGCTTCCTCTTCACACGCGACAGCGTATCGAGCGGTGTGTCAGACGGTGACGACGTCGAAGGGCACCTTGCCGCGCGGCTCGCCGTTGACCTGCAGTTCGAGGGAGTGCTCCCCGGGGTGGAAGACCCGGGTGCTGATCGGCTTGAAGGAGCGGGTGCCGGTGTGCTCGCTCCGCTCCCCCGGCTGGAGGGTGCGGGTCGTCAGCTTGTAGACCTTGGGCGCCGTGGTGCCGTTGGCCTTGCGGTAGTGCACGACGTAGTCGACGACGAGGCGGAGCGGCGTGTCGCCGTGGTTCTCCAGGGTGAAGGCGAAGCGCAGTTCCCCGCCCACCTCGACGACGGGCCGGGCCACGGAGGGCCCTTCGACGGTCAGGCCCCTGGCGGGCTCGAACCCCAGCAGTGCCAGGGCTCCTTGGTCGCCGCGCTTGACGGCGGTGCGCAGCGCGTGGCGGACGAGCCGGGGCGTGTGGGTGTCGGGGGCCACCGACCACCGCCGGGCCGTCTCCACGGCCAGTTCCACCCGGACGTGGCTGATGTCGTTGACGTGGTTGGCGACGGACCTGCGGACGTACTCCGAGGGGTCCTTGTAGAGAGCGCCCAGGATCGGCAGGGTCGCCTCGGGCCGGGCGAGGATCGCCGGTACGCGCACCGCCCACGGCAGGCGGGGGCGGGTTCCCTCGCTGGCCAGGCGGCGTACGTGCTCGTCGGGGTGTTCGGTCCATCGGGTGACGACGGCGAGCGCCCGGTCGAGGTCGGCGTTGAGCAGGCGGCGGATGGCGAACTCGGCGGTCAGGCGCGGGGTCAGGTCCGCCAGCAGGTGGAGTCCGTCCTCGAAGGCCGTGCCCTCGGGGGTGCCGGAGGCGAGGGCGGCGACCGCCTCGGTGACCGGCCAGATCATCCAGCCGGTGAAGCGCGGGTCGGGCAGCGTGGCCCGGACGACGGCCTCCAGGGCCGCGGGATCCGTCGGGCCGGAGGCGAGCATCGCGTCCCGGACGAGGTCGCTGCGTTCACGCAGTGCCAGGCCGTCGAGCGCCGGAAGGGCGTCGCGCACCGCGGCGGCCATCGGTGCCTGGCCGGCCGCCGTCAGGCAGTCGGCGAGCCCGGCCACAGCGGCGGGGCCGAGCAGTTCGTCCGCGGTGGGCACGGGACCTCTTCCTCCGGTGGGTCAGGTACGGTCGCGGCCCGCGTAGCGGGCGCGCATGATCTCGCTCGCGGCGGGGCCCGCGGCGTAGACGAAGGCCTCGCTGTCGTCGAGCCGCCGGCCCGTGGCGGCGTCGACCACGACCGGCTCGACCTCCTCGCCGGTCTCCGCGTCGACCAGGATCATGCTGCGCTGCTCCGGCGCCAGACGGGAGTTGCCCCATGCGGCGAGGGCCACGACGACCGGGCGCAGCGAGCGGCCGAGGTCGGTGAGGAGGTACTCGTAGCGGGTCGGGTGGGTCTGGTACGGCCGCCGTTCGAGCAGCCCGTCCTCGACGAGGGTCTTCAGGCGGGTGGTGAGCATGCTCGACGAGATGCCGAGGTTCTCCTGGAACTGGTCGAAGCGGGTGTACCCGTCGAAGGCGTCGTGCAGGATGAGCAGCGTCCACCACTCACCGACGTGCCCGACGGTCGTCGACAGCGGGCACTCACGGTCCTCCAGCCGGATGCGGCTCACCATGTCGACCACCTCCGTGCGGTTGGTGCCAGGGTCGGCGCAGGCTGTGGCTTTCATGTTAGCAGCAACCCTGGCACCCCCCGTCGAGGACAGATCCGGGGGTCAGGCCCCGATCTCCAGGCGTTCGATGAGGCCGTCGCGCAGGGCGAACCGGTAGCGCAGGTCGACGGTGCCGCCGGGGAAGTTCCCCTCGAGGTGCTGGACTGCGACGTAGTGGTGGGCGCCGGCGCGCTCGGCGCCGGTCAGTTCCGTGGTGTAGGTGTACTCGCTCGCCGCGGTCTCCAGCCATTCCCGGATCGCCGCCGTGCCGTGCCGTGTCGCGCCCTCGTCCGTCACGACCGCGTCGCCGGTGAAGGCCGAGAGGGCGGTGGCGGTGTCGCGGACGCGGTGGGCGGCCAGGTAGCGGGTGATCACCTCGGGGAGGCCGGTGGTGGGGATGGGCTGCGGGCCGGTGGTGTTCATCGTGGTCCTTCCAGGGGAGGGGGCCGGTCAGAGGGTGGGGACGGTGCCGCCGTCGATGACGTGTTCGGCGCCGACGATGGCCGACGCGCGGTCGGAGACGAGGAAGGCCACCAGCTCGGCGACCTCCGCGGGTTCGTTGGGCCGGCCGAGGGGGATGCCGCCGAGGGAGTCCATCAGGCGCCCGAGGGCGGCCTCGGCCGAGATGCCCGCCTCGCGGGCGATGCGGTCGACGAGGGCGTCGGCGGCCGCCGTCCGGACGAAGCCCGGCGAAACGGTATTGACACGGACGCCGTAGGGCGCGACCTCGTTCGCCAGGCCCTTGCTGTAGGTCGCCAGGGCGGCCTTGGCCGCGGCATAGGCGAGGGTGCCGTTCCACAACGGCATGCGGCGCTGGATCGAGGTGACGTGGACGACGGCGCCCCCACCGGACTCGATCATGCCGGGGAGCAGGCCGCGGTCGAGTCGGACGGCGGCGAGGAGGTTGGTGTTCAGCTCCTTCGCCCAGTCGTCCTCGTCCAGCGCCGCGAAGCCCCCGGCGGGCGCCTCGGAGTGGCCGAGGTTGTTGACGAGGACGTCCACCCCACCCACCCGGTCGATCACTTCGCGAACGACGGCCGCGGCCCCCTCGGGGGTGGTCAGGTCCGCCGCGATGAAGGTCTTCGGGTCAGCGTCCGCGGGCTCGTGGCGGGCCGTCACCAAGACGGTCGCACCGGCCTGGGCCAGCCGGCGGGCGACGGCCGCGCCGACGCCTTTGGTGCCTCCGGTGACCAGGGCACGACGGCCGGCGAGGGATTCGTTCAGGGCGACGCTCACACTGCACTCCGGGTGACTGCTAGAACAGAAGTTATGACTTTGACCTTAGCAGCTACTCCGGACAAGAGCGCCCGGGGCTGGGAGGACCCGGGCAGCCCGGCGGGCCTCGCCGAGCTGCGCCGTTCCCTCCGCCGCGTAGCGTGCCGCGGGCTACCCCGTGGTGCCGAAGGTCACCCGGTAGGCGCACCGGCCCTTGCACGCCATGGTCGCCGCGTCGTCGAAGGCGTACGAGTAGGCGTACGGCGCGGCGTCCTTGAAGACCCGGGTGTAGTCGACGGGCCATTTCGACGGCACGCAGTGCTCGCGGCCCGCCCAGGCACCGCGGCAGCAGTAGGCGTCGCCGCCGAAGGCCGCGCAGGGCGGCTTGCAGCCGATCACCTGCCCGCCGGCCTTCGCCTGCATGGCGGCCGGGCAGTCGACCGGCTCGGTGCACGCCCCGCGGTAGCAGCCGTCGGGGCTGACCGGGTCGCGGGTGGTGGTGCGGGAGATGTTGATGTACATGGGCAGGTTGGCGCCGTCGACCATGCTGACGTCGTAGAAGTCCATCCCCGCGTAGGCGTCGAAGCTGAACTCCCCCAGCGTGGTGGGCGGGTTGGGCCCGGTGCACACCGATGTGCAGTCCCCGGTACGGCAGGGCCCCGCGGCCGTGGAGTCGCAGCCCGTCCGGCCCCAGATGCGGCCGCCCCAGCCGTCCGGCACCGTGAGCGCGGTGCCCTGCCCGGGGGCGAGCCGGCGTCCCCGCGGATAGGCCGGCGAGTCGGTGACGACCGCCCAGACGGTTTCCTGGGTGCGGTTGACCAGGGTGATCAGCCGCGTGCCGGGCGGGGTGGCGGCGGACGTCCGTCGTGTCCCAGGGGTCTTCGTGGCGGTGGCAGCCGTGGGGCCGGGCGTTCCCGAAGGACGGGCGCTCGGTGAGGGGAGCGTGGCCGAGGGCGAGGGTGACACGGACGGAGGCGTCCCGCGGGAGGGGGCGGCGGACGTGCCGTGGGCCGTGGTGGCGCCGCGCCCGCCTTCGGCCGTCGCCCCGCCGGGCCGGAACGGTGACAGCGCGCCCCCGGCGATCAGCGCCGTGACCGCGATCCCGGCCGCCGCGAGCACCGCGACGGCCGCCCACCGTCCGCGCCCGGTCCTGGATCCGGTTCCGTGCCGGCTGTGTCGTGCCATTCTTGTGCCTTCCTCGTCCTCGCCTGGTGCGTACGCACGTATCGGGGACCGCCGGGGCCACCGGCGGACAACACAAATCCGCTGACGGAACCTGCGGGATTTGTGTTGTCCGGGCACGCGCGGCCCGTCTCCTGTAGGTGGAGGCATCGCGGTCGCCGGACGGCCGCGCGGTCGTGGACGGCGAGACCAAGTAGGGAAGAGTGGGGCCACATGCGCAAGACGCACCGGAGCGGACCCGGCGCCGGGGTGGTGGTGGCGGCACGCTCGGGCGACCGGCAGGCCCTCGACCGGCTGGTGGCGGAGTGCCTGCCGCTGGTCTACAACATCGTCGGACGGGCGCTGGACGGCCATGCCGACGTCGACGACGTCGTACAGGAGACGCTGTTGCGCATGGTGCGGGGGCTGTCGGAGCTGCGGGACCCGGCGGCGTTCCGGTCCTGGCTGGTGGCGATCACGATCCGGCAGGTCCGCGACCGTGAGCGGGACCGTGCCGTGGCCCGGCACCGCAGCGCCGGCCTGGAGGACGCCGAGCGCATACCGGACCCGGCCCTGGACTTCGCGGGGTTGACGATCCTGCGCCTCGGGCTCACCGAGCAGCGCCGTGAGGTCGCCGAGGCCACCCGGTGGCTGGACGAGGACGACCGGGAGCTGCTGTCGCTGTGGTGGCTGGAGGAGACCGGGGAGCTGGAGCGGGCCGACCTCGCCGCCGCGCTGGGCCTGTCGGACCGGCACGCGGCGGTACGGGTGCAGCGCATGAAGAAGCAGATGGAGGCCTCCCGCGTGGTCGTCCGGGCGCTGGCCGCGGCGCCCGGCTGCGGCGAGTTGCGGGCGACCGCCACCTGGGACGGCGTGCCGAGCCCGCTGTGGCGCAAGCGGTTCGCCCGGCACATCCGCGGGTGCGGTGTCTGCGGCGGGATGGAGGAGGGGCTGCTCCCCATGGACCGGCTGCTCAGTGGGCTGCCGCTGCTCGCGGTGCCGCCGGCGCTGGACCCGGGGCGGGTGGTCGCCGCGGTGACCGGGCAGGCCGGGACCGGGCCCGCACCCGTGCCCCGTCCGGCCGCCCGCGGCGCCCACCGGGCCACCGGCCGGGCCGCGTCGCGCGGGCTGCGGACCCCCGTCCTCGGCGGGGCGGCCGTCGCGGCGGCGGTGGCCGCGACGCTCGTCGCCACCCGGCTCCTGACCGGTCCGTCGCCGGCGCCGCAGGCGGACGCGCTCCCGGCGGCCTCCGCCCCGGCCGCCACGGAGACGGCCACGGCCTCGCCCCGCTCCCCCAGCCCGTCGCCCTCGCCGCGCCCCTCCAAGAAGCCCACGAAGAAGGCCCCGTCACCGAAGCCGACCCGGCAGGCACCCGTGGTGCGGGTCGCCTCGTCCGGCAAGAAGGGCGTCGGTGTGTGGACCTTCCCCGGCGTGGGCAGGGCCCTCACTTTGTCCGGTGCGAGTTGGTACTACACCTGGTCCACGGGCCACCAGGGCGTCGCCTCGCCGCCGTCGGGCCGCTTCGTCCCCATGATCTGGGGGCCCGCCTCCGTCACCGCGGACTCCCTGGCCCAGGCGAAGGCGCAGGGCCCGTACCTGCTGGGCTTCAACGAGCCCGACATGGCCCAGCAGTCGAACATGTCGGTGGAGCAGGCCCTGACCCTGTGGCCGCGGCTGATGGACGCCGGCCGGATCCTGGGCAGCCCGGCCGTCGCCACGAACGGCGCCACCCCCGGCGGATGGCTCGACCGCTTCATGTCCGGCGCCCAGGCCAAGGGCTACCGCGTCGACTTCATCACCCTGCACTGGTACGGCGGCGACTTCCGCACCGCGGAGGCCGTGTCGCAGCTGACGTCCTATCTGGAGGCGGTCCACCAGCGCTACCACAAGCCGATCTGGCTGACCGAGTACGCCCTGATCGACTTCTCCCACGGCACCCGTTTCCCCACCCCGGACCAGCAGGCCGCCTTCGTCACCGCCTCCACCAAGGCCCTGGAGGCGCTGCCCTACGTCCAGCGCTACGCCTGGTTCGGCCTCGGCGCCGACCCGGCCGAACCCAGCAGCGGCCTGTTCACCGACGGCACCCACACGACCCCTGCGGGCCGCGCCTTCCAGGCGGCGGGCTGATCCGCCAGACGCGATGGGCCGCGCCGGCGACCGGGGGGGGTGGGTGGTCGCGGCGCGGCCGTACTGCTCGGGTTCCCGGGTGGGGCGGGTTCATGCAGCCGGTTCCGGAAGAGGGAACCTCTGCCCGGGCGGGCGGCGTTCCGGGCGGCGGGCGTGCCCCGGCTCCGGTGGCGCGGTGCGGGGTCCGGCGCCTTACTGGAAGGTATGCACGCGACAACCGGCACTCCCTTCCCCCGGCGCGACGGCGCGCCCGACCGTGGCGCGGTGATCCGGTGACGGGCCGCAACGGTTTCGGACCCGTGCACGGGGTGCTGTGCGGGGCGGCCGCGGGCGCGGCGGGCACGACGGCGCTCAACACCGTGGGCTACCTGGACATGCTGCTGCGCGGCCGTGCCGCCAGCTCGGCCCCGGCGACCACCGTCGAGCGACTGTCCGAGACCACGCACGTACCGATCCCCGGCGACGACGCCGCCCGCCGCAACCGCATCTCCTCGCTGGGCGCCCTCACGGGCATCGCGGCCGGGGCGGGCATGGGCGCGACGCTCGGGCTGGCCGTGGGCTGCGGCTGGCGCCCGGCGACGGCCGTGCTGACGGCGACGGCGACCGTGGGAGCGCTGATCGGCACCAACGGCCCGATGACCGTGCTGCGCGTGACCGATCCGCGCACCTGGTCGCGGTCGGACTGGATCTCCGACCTCGTGCCGCACGTGGCGTACGCCCTGGTCACCACGGCCGTCCTCACGGGGCTCCGGGCGGGACGCGTACGAACCGGCCGATGAGCGCCAGCAGCGCCGTGAGCGCGGCGCCGGGCCGGCGCACCGAGGAGTAGGCGACCCCCAGCGACCACTCGAGGGGTCCGCCCGCGACGGGGCGCACGCACACGCCCGGGTCGTCCGCGGCGACCGCGAAGGACGGCATGATGGCCACGCCGAGGCCCTGCCGGACGTAGTCGGCGGTCATGGTGATGTCGGTGACCTCGATGACCACGAAGCGCTCCAGGCCCGCGGCGGCGAACGCCCGGTCGACGACCAGGCGGTTCCCGAAGCCCACGGGCGAGTCGATGAAGGGCTCCCCCACCAGGTCGGCGAGGTCCACCGCGGATCCGGCTCCGGCCGGGTACGCGGGCGCGCCGCTGCGCACCCCGTACCTGGTCTTCCTCGGGCTGCTGCTGCTCGCCGCCGCGGGTGTGGCGCTCGTACCGGAGACCGTGGAACGGGCCGAGGAGCGACCCGCCTACCGGCCGCAGCGCGTCACGGTCCCCCCGGCGGCCCGCCCGGCGTTCTTCGCCGCCTGCGGGGCGACCCTGGCGGCCTTCGCGGTGCTGGGCCTGTTCACGTCGGTGGGGCCCTCGTTCGTCGCCGGTACGCTGCACCACCCGTCGCGCGCGCTGGCCGGTCTGGTGCCGTTCCTGGACTTCGGTTGCGCGGCCGGCGCTCAGGCGCTGCTGCTGCGGGTCAGCGCCCGGCGCCAACTGGCGACCGGCCTCACCTCGATGGTGGGCGGACTGGCCGCGGTGACCGCGGCCGTGTGGCTGCCGAGCTTCGGTCTGTTCCTGGCCGGCGGCATGGCCGCCGGCGCCGGTGCCGGGGTGCTCTTCAAGGGCACCGTGTCCACGGTCGTCTCCCTGGCGGAGCCGCAGCGCCGCGGCGAGGCCCTCGCGGGCCTGTTCCTGGCCGCGTACATCGGCCTGGCGGTGCCCGTCCTCGGGCTCGGCGTGGGCACGCTGTACGTCTCGCAGCGGCTGGCGCTCCTCGGCTTCGCCGCCGTGCTGATCGCGATCTGCGCGATCGTCAGCCGCCGCCTCCTGCGCCGCTGAGGACCGCCGGGAGCGGCCGGTGGGCCCCGCGGAGATGCGGGAGCCCGCCCGGTCGCCGGGGCCGACCCGCCACCAGGTGCGGGACCGTTCGCTGTCGCCGGAGTGACCCACTTCGCGTCGTCGACGACGGAGCCGTCGCAGACCCGGTGGACATCGAACTGTTGCCGGCCGCACTCGCATCGTCCGTACGTCTCCGAGGTCAGACCGCGACGAAGCTCGTCCCCTTCTCGCCCATGAGGGTTTCGGCGATCAGAGCCCGCATGTCGACCGGCTGTCCCGCGTCCCGCCTTCGCCGCGCAGCGGTCAGTAACCCGGGAAGAGCGCGCGCAGGTCGTCCAGGGTGACGCCGTCGCGGGCGGTCACTGCGTCCCGGGGGCGGTTGCGGCCGTAGACGAGGCGGAGCACGGCCTCGGACGGTCCGGACACCGCGCCCGAGGGTTCGGCCCCCTCACAGGGGAGGATGTGCAGCTCGGAGCCGAGGGCCAGGCACAGGGTGCGCGCGGGGTCGGTGAGTTCCACCGCGATCTGGCGCGGACCGAGCCGGGTGAGGGTGTCCCCGTCGCGGCTGCGCGAGGCGACCATGTCGACCCGGTCCCACAGCAGCGCCACCTCGGATGCCGGGATGGCGGCGGCCTCGTCCAGACCCACCTCCACGTCCCAGGTGTGCACGGACTGCTCGGACAGCCAGTAGCCGGTGAAGTCCGTGAAGCCGACCGGACCGGTGAAGTACGGCACCGTCACCGACGCGCGCACCCCGGCGTCGAAGGAGTCCAGCAGCCGCAGCAAGCCGGATTCCGCCTCGTGCCATGCGTCGCGCTGCGCGACCGGCCTCAGGGGGATCCACCGCTCGTACACGTCGGTGATGTCCTCCCGTGAGGGTCTGGTGGGGTCCCCGGTGAGACTGCGGCGCACGGCCGCGGTGCACAACTCGGCCCCCGTGCCCAGGTGGACCAGCACCTGGGCGATGCTCCAGCCTTCGGCGAACGAGGGCCGGAGCAGTTCCTCACCGGTGAGGCCGCCGACCGTGGCGCCCAGGCGCCGCGAGACCGTGTGCATCGCCGCCAGTCGGACGTCGCCGGTGTCCATGGACTGCCTCCTCACGAGGTCGCTCCGTACGGCCGGGAGGTCGTGCGCCCCCTTCCCCCCAGGCAACCTCGCGCGCCCCCCGGTCCCAAGCGGGTGGCCATGCGCGCCCCCGAAGGACGCCATAAGCAGCGCTTCTGCCGGTTCGTGGCAGGGGCGCGGACGGCATGGTGCGATGGGCTCATGGACATGCGGGAGCTGCGCGCGTACATCGCGGTGGTCGAGGAGGGGGCATGGTCGGCGGCGGCACGTCGGCTGCACCTGAGCCAGCCGGCCCTGTCCCAGACCATCGGCGGACTGGAACGGCACCTCGGAGTGAAGCTGCTCGTGCGCAGCAGCACCGGGGTACGGCCGACGGACGCGGGGGCGACCCTCCTCGGGGAGGCGCGGGCCGTGATCGCCCGGCACGACCAGGCGGTGCGGGCGATGGCGCGCCACACGGCCGTGGGCGGCGGGGTGCTCCGGATCGGCATCCCGCTCGAACTGCCGACGGGACTGCTCGTCGCCCCGCTCGCGGAACTGGCCGAGGATTTCCCGGAGACCCTGGTGCAGGCCCGGCACCTGTCCACGGCGGAGCAGCTCGCCGCGCTGCAGGCCGGGGAGCTGGACGTGGCGCTGCTGCGGGAGCGGCCCGCCGGGCCCGAGTTCGACGCCCAGCTCGTCGTCCGCGAGCGGCTGGGCGTCCTGCTCGCGGCCGAACAGGCCGCGGAGCTGACCGGCCCGGACGGCATCGCGCTGGAAGCCCTCGCGGGCCTGCCGTGGGTGGGCTTCCCGCGTTCCGGCAGCCCCGCCTGGTACGACGAGCTGACGGCGATCCTGCGCAGTCACGGTCTCGACCTGGGCCCCGACGCCCCCGAGGGGCAGAAGCTGATCGCCGAGGTGAAGCTCGCCGCCGTCAGCGCGGGCCACGCCTTCGCGCTGGCGCCGCCGGACTGGGCGCAGCCGATCCCGGAGAACGTCGCCTGGTCGCCCCTGGTGGGCCACCCGCTGATCCAGCGGACCTGGGCGGTGTGGCCGGCCACCTCCCGGCGGCGCGACGTGGGACGGCTGATCGCCGCGTTCGAACAGCCCGCGGGGGCCTGAGGGCCGCGCGCGGGGGCACGGCCTCAGGGTGCGGCGATGCCGCGGACGGAGGTCAGACCGCCGTGCGCCCGCCGTCCACGGGCAGCACCACGCCGTGCGCGAAGCTCGCCGCGTGGCTGGCCAGATAGGCGATGGCCTCGGCGATCTCCTCCGGTGCCGCAGGCCGCCCGGCCGGCGGCACCGGAGGCGAGCGCCGCGAGGTCATCCGCCATCCCGGAGGTGCCCTCGGTCCGGGTCGGCCCCGGCTCCACCGCGTTCACCCGGACCCGTCGCGGTCCGTACTCGGCCGTCCACGACTTGGTGAGCAGGTTCAGGGCCGCCTTGCTCGACCCGTACAGCGCCATGCCCGCGGCGCCGTAGTCGGCGACCATGGTGCTGACGTTGACGATCGCGCCGCGGCCGCGGCCGCGGCCGGCCATCGCGGGCGCGAGTTCGGCGACCAGGTAGAACGGCGCCTTGACGTTGAGGGCGTAGACGGTGTCGACGTCGCTCTCCGGTGTCCGCTCCGTCGGCCCGAACGGGTAGACGCCCGCGTTGTTCACCAGGATGTCGACCCTGCCCCCGCCGAGCGCCACCGCCTCGCGGGTGAGCGCTCGGACCGACCGGGCGTCCCCCAGGTCGCCCGCGACGAAGTCGGCCTTCCCGCCGCGCCCCCTGATCGCGGCGACCACGGCCTCGCCCCGTCCGCCGTCACGGCCGGCGACCAGTACGTGCGCGCCCCGCCCGGCGAGCGTCACCGCGGTCGCCGCGCCGATCCCGCTGGTCGCCCCGGTCACGAGGGCGACGTCGCCGCCCAGGTCTGCTGAAGTCATGTTCCAACCCTGTTCTCTTCACCGAGCGCTCTATGCGCCGTGCCGAATTCCGGATGATCACGTCGCGCATCGAGGCACGTTGCGATCGCCTGGAAGAGCACGGGGAGAACACCGGCGACTCCGGGGTGCCCATCGGCGGATGCTATGACCGGCATCATCGCCGCCTGCTGCGCTGTTTCCGCCGCCCGGCGCCGGGTTGGCCGGTGTCTCGGCGCCGCTCCCGTGAGCATCGACGAACAGGAGCCGATCAGAACCGTCGGCCTCGCCCTGTGGCACGGCATCACCACCCCACGTCGACGGGGGCCTTCAACGACGTGCCGGTGGCGGACGTCCGTTCCGGCATGCGGCACGAGAGGGAGCCGCGCCCGCCCAGGGTTCACAAGGTGGCGTCGAGATCCTCGGCGTAGTAGGCGACGGCCTGCCGGTAGCGTGCGATGTCCGGATCGGAGCTGCTGTCCGCCAGCAGCGTCAGCAGGAGCCGCATCGCCTCGCGGTGTCCGCCGGTGTTGTACAGGGCCATCGCCAGGAAGGTCCGCAGCGCGCCGTCGTGGGGGAAGTCGATGAGGGCCACGCGCAGCAGGCGGACGGCCTCGTCGTACCGCCCGAGGATCCGGTAGGTGCTGCCCAGGCCCAGCAGCGCGCCGCGCCGGTCGTCCTCCGACAGCCCCGTTCCGCGCAGGGCCTGCTCGTAGAAGGGCACCGCCTCCGCCTCCAGGCCCAGTACGTCGTGCGCCCACGCCGCCTGGTAGGCCACCTCCGCGTCCCCCGGGAACCGCTCCGCGAGGGCGACCAGCCGCTCCCTCGCCGCCTCCGCCTCCCCGCGCTCGCGCAGCCCCACCGCGGCGGCCAGCAGTTCGTCCCGCCCGTGATCGTTCTCGTTCATGCGCACATCCTGGCAGCCCCGCGCCGCGGCGGTGCACGACCCCGGCACCAGCGACTGCCTGAAGGAATACGCCCGTTGTCGACCGGTTGCTTCGCTTCGGACGCCACGTCACGGAAAGCCCCGCTCCGGGTTCACCTGGAATGGTTTGATACCTCGCAAGACGCCGACGGGGGCCGGATACCCGGCGCAGGCAGGCGGGGCGGCGCGCATGGTTCGCGCTCCCGGCGGGGCGGAGCGCGCGCGGCCCCGTCCCAACAGGGGGGATTCCCATGACCAAGCACGTCCGTATCCGCGTGGCCGCGTTCGCCGCGGCCTGTGGGACCGCCGTCCTCACACCGGTCCAGGCGCACGCCGCGGAGTACAGCTCCGCCCTCAAGATCCGCGGTGCGCAGTACGACGCGCCCGGCCGGGACTCCAACAACTGCTCCTCCGGCAACACCCGCGCGGAGTACCTGACGATCAAGAACTACTCGGCCGCGGCGACGGTCAACCTCAAGGGCTACGTCGTCAAGGACGCCACGGGCAACCGCTTCGTCTTCACGGCGAACCACTACCTCCAGCCCGGCGACTACGTGAAGCTGCGCGGCGGCCGCGGCACGGACTCCGACAAGAACAACGTGGTCTACCGCGCCAATTGCAACTTCATGTGGAACAACGACGGCGACACGATCTACCTCTACAAGCCCTCCGGCAGCCGCTCCGACGTCCACGCGTACACCAAGCGCGGCTCCGACGCGGACGGCGACGGCTACATCCGCTTCCACAGCTGAGGCGCGGCCACCCCGCCCCGGACG